>CAZIIE010000020.1:0-18747 GCA_964539375.1 uncultured Nitrospirota bacterium
GGATTGATTGAATATTAAGGGGGCATCTGATATAATTAATTTAAGATTTGGGATTAGTGATTTAAGATTTAGATACTCTGTGCACTCTGTGTCCTCTGTGGTTTCAAAGATAAGACTGGGTAAAACAAAACTCTCGGGGTGAGGGAATGCAGAGAAGGGTCTTTTATTTTGAGAAACCTGGAAGGGATAACACGGATACCTGTTTAGAGGTTGCACTGGAGAGGCTTTCAGAGGGTGACATCAGGGATGTGGTGGTTGCCACCACAGGTGGTGACACAGGGCTACTCTTTGCAGAGGCATTAAAGGACAGGGATGTTAATCTTGTTGCAGTTACCCATTCCTATGGTTTCAGAGAGCCCAATACCATAGAGATCTCACCTGATAGGGTTGAGAGGCTTAAAGAGCTGGGTGCAAAGGTCTATACAGGGACAATGATTACCCATACCCTGGAGACCGCCTTTACTCAGAAGTCTGGCGGTCTTTATCCCACCTTGATTGTTGCCCAGACCTTACGAAGGTTCGGAGAGGGACCCAAGGTATGCTGTGAGATAGTGATGATGGCTGCTGATGCAGGCCTGATACCAGAGGGAAAAGAGGTTCTTGCAGTGGCAGGCACTGGAAGAGGTGCTGACACAGTAATGGTAATAAGGTCAGCGGCATCCAAGAGGTTTTTAGACCTCAGGGTGCTGGAAATTCTTGCAAAACCAAGGGGATAGGGCTATGAGAGCAAAGGAATGGATTGAACAGGCAAAAAGAACGGTCACATCGGCTGAGCATTCAGCCAGTGGTGGATTTTATGAGGATGCCTGCTTTCTTGCCCATCATGGTGCATTGCTCGGTGCCATTTCACTTGCAACCAGAAAGGGGCTGACCGAGACAGGCTCCTCTGTCTATTACATCCTTAAGAGGACAGACAGTGCAACCCGAGAGGTCCTTCACAGTGCGAGGGTGCTTGACACCCTTTATCTTCCATCACGATTTCCCTACTGCTTTGAAAAGGGCACACCAAAGGACTACTTTGATGAGGAAACCGCAAAGGAGGCAATAGGCCATGCAAAGGCCATCCTGGGATTCGTTGAAGAAGAGCTGGGCTGATCAGTACTTTTTTGAGCCCCTTTCTGAGTTTATTAACAGGCTCCATGAAGACAGAGGTGGACAGCTTGAACTTCTTGCTGTCTTTAACCCCCTTGAGAGGGATGAGCTGATACCACAGAGGCCACCAATCTACCTGCTTGTGCTTTACAACACCGAGGTTGATTTTCTAAAGGAACGGCTCTTTCTGAAAGAGCACGACCCTTCAGGGCTTTTTGAGTTTTTCTGCTACAGTGTTGAAGCCTTCAGAAATATGCTGAGAGATAATAATCCCATAGCCCTTATTGCAAGAGAGTCTGGGCTTGTGCTTTTTGAAAAGGGTGATATCTCTGAAAGACTATAACCAGCCTCAGGAAAGCTCTGTGGTAAGGACAATACTGTTACCAAGCTCAAGCACTGCCTTGGCAGGGCATTGAGCCGTATCCGTTCTTTCATCCAGTATCTTTTTCAGGGCATCTCTTTTTTTCTTTCCTGCCAGTATCAGGAAGACCTCACGGGCAAGCCTGAAGGTTTTAAGTGTAAAGGTTATGCGTGGCACTAAAGGACCATCATAGCTTGCTAAGGCAAGGTTTTCTCTGTCCTTTATAACCGGTGAGAGAGGAAATATGGAGGCAACATGACCGTCTTCACCAATACCTGCCACTATCAGGTCAAGCCCTGAAGGTATGATAAGCCTTTTTAATAGCTCATTGTATTGACGGGAGGCTGGCTCAGCACCAAGCTCTCCCCTGATTCTATGAACCTGGGATAGATTGATACCAGCAGGCTCTATAAGCCTGTCCTTTAGAAGTTTAAAATTACTTAGCTCTTCATCAGGCTTTACAGCCCGCTCATCCACAAAAAATATCTCAAGGTATTGCCAATCAGCCCCCGACCATACCATCCTGTCCCAGAGCCCTACAGGAGAGGTGCCACCAGAGAAACCAACCTTGAAGGGTCTTTGAAATCTTGCCCTCTGGTTGTATCTCTTGCGGAACTCCTCGTAGAGCCAGTCTGAAAGGGAATCGTAGTCCTTGAAACCCCTTATCTTACCCACCAGTTATAGCCGTCCCTTTTTATAAATTCCTCTGCCTCCCAGGGACCCCAGGTGCCAGCTTTGTAATCATGGATGTGAAACAGAACGAGCCTTTTACTTTTCTCTAAAAACTCAAGCATCGGGGTAAAAAACTCCCAGGCAAGCTCCACTCCCTCCTGGCCAACAAAAAGTAGATGGTCACCCCTAAGGCAGTCCATCAGCACCCTTTCGTAGGCATCGGGAAGCTCTGTGCCATAGTCTCTGTAGGAGAAGTTCATCACCACATCCCTGAAACATAGCTTGGTGCCAGGAATTTTTGTCTGAAAGGTCAGCTCAATAGCCTCATCGGGCTGAATCCTGAAAACAAGCACATTGGGCTTTATCTCACCGGAGACGATGTCTTTGAAGATGGAGTGGGGAACGGTTTTAAAATGGATGGAGACCTCGGTTATTCTTTTACTGAGCCTCTTGCCAGAGCGAAGATAAAAGGGCACACCCTGCCAGCGCCAGTTGTCAATGAAGACCTTGATGGCTGCATAGGTCGGGGTCTTTGAGTCTTTCCTTACACCAGGTTCATCCCTGTAACCGGGCAGCTCTTCACCATTTATTACGTTTCTTACATATTGGCCGAAAACCGTGTACTGGGATACCTCCTTTTTTGTTATGGGCCTTAAGGAACGGAAGACCTTTACCTTTTCATCCCTAATTCTTTTTGGCTCAAACAGTGCAGGGGGCTCCATTGTCACCAGACTCAGAAGCTGTATGATATGGTTCTGAAACATATCCCTTATAATGCCTGCCCTGTCGTAGTAGCCAGCCCTTTCGCCAACTCCAATTGACTCAGAAGCGGTAATCTGCACATGCTCAATGTGGTTTCTGTTCCAGATTGGTTCAAAGATGGAGTTTGCAAACCTGAAAAGCAATATATCCTGCACGGTCTCCTTGCCAAGATAGTGGTCTATGCGAAAAACCTGCTCCTCTTTGAAGTATTTAAGCAGGGCGAGATTTAGGCTTTTTGCAGAGTTGAGATCCCAGCCAAAAGGCTTTTCAATAATTATTCTTGCCTCTGGCAGGTTTCTTACCAGTGAACTTTCTCCAAGGGCATTAACAATCTCTTCGGTTATAATGGGTGGGACGGCAAGATAAAAGAGCCTTCTTTTTCCTGTTTTCAGTTTTTTTTCAATCTGCTGAAGTCTACCCTTTAGGTTTCTATAGGTTTCTGTATTGCTGTAGTCTACCGGGCTGTAATAAAGGTGTTTTAAAAACTCATCCCTTCCCTCGGTGTCTTTTAGGGTGCTCATTAGATGTTCTCTAAAATGGTTATCTGTAAAGGCTGTTCTTGAGACACCTAAGATGAAGAACCTTTCAGGGAGCATTCCCCTTAAGTAGAGGCTGAATAGGGCAGGTATTAGTTTTTTCCTGGTCAGGTCTCCAGAGGCGCCAAATATAATAAGCCCGAAGGGCTCGCATACAGGCTCAATTAAACAGGTTTTCTTCCTTTTCATATGTCTTTGACTCCGATGGTCAGGCTTTCTAATTTTAGCCATCCAGCTGTTTATATAATAATAAAAAATATCACCTTCCTGCATTGCATCTGAAGGCGACTCTTTGTAACTATTAATTAATAAAGTGAAGGTTATTCATTCAGGGAGTTTATTGCTTCCAGAAGGGCCTCTTTCTTTATTGGCTTTTCAAGGAATTTGTCAGCCTGAACATCTGAAAGGGCATCAACAAAGCCGCTGATGGCAATTGTGTAAACATCCTTTTTTATGTTTTTAATCCTCCTTAGGAGTTCTCCACCATCCATCTGGGGCATCAGTATGTCGGTTATGACAAGCACAATCTTTTTCTTGTTCCGCCTGAAGTATTCAAGGCCTGAAAAGGGGTTCTGGAAGACCTTTACCTCACAACCCTGTGATTCAAGGACATCCTTTATGTACTGTAAAACTGGAAGCTCATCGTCAATGACCAATATCTCACCATGGGATATCTTAAGGTCGGATACCTCAAGGTTTTCTATTACTGGCATGTGGTTGGCTGCAGGCAGATAGATGTAAAAGGAAGTGCCCTTACCAGGGCTGCTCTTAAGGGTGATATAACCATCGTGGTCCTTTATTATTCCATAGACCATTGCAAGCCCAAGCCCTGTTCCCTTGCCGACCTCCTTTGTGGTATAAAAGGGCTCAAATATCCTGTCCTGTATCTCTTCAGGGATACCCTGGCCAGTATCGGTGATTTCAAGTTTCACATATTTGCCGGGCTTGATGTCAGCGTAAAGGTCAAGGCTCCTGCTGGTCATCTCCATAGAGGATGTCCTGATTAATATCTCGCCCCCTTCTGGCATGGCATCCTTTGCATTGATTAACAGGTTTATAATCACCTGTTCAAGCTGGGTGGTATCGCCTACAACGATGGGCAGCCCTGGGTCAAGCTCCTTTTTTATGGTGATGGTATCGGGGATGAGTTTTGCCGTCATTGTCAGGGAGTCTTCAATTACGCTGTTAAGATTAAGAGGGACTACCTCTTTTCCCTTTTTCCTTGCAAAGCTGAGTAGCTTAGACACTATGTTTGAAGCCCTTCTTGCTGCACTTTCAATGATTTTGAGTTTTGCAATCACATCCTGGGGGATGTGTTTGTTTTCAACAAGTAAGCTGGTGTAACCAAGGATAGAGGTCAGGATGTTGTTAAAGTCATGGGCAATTCCACCAGCCAGTGTGCCCACTGACTCCATCTTCTGGGCATGCATAAGCTGATTCTGCAGCCTTTTCTTTTCAGTAATGTCTCTAAAAAAGGACTCAATAACTATCTCATTGTCAAATTCAATGGCACAGGAGCTTACCTCAAGGGTTATCTTTTCTCCATCCTTTCTTCTGTGAACTGTTTCAAACACAAGGGACTCACCACTTAACAGGCGAGCAATCCGTTCCTTACACAACTGCTGGTTTTCCTCAATCTCAAGGGTTGCTATGTTTAAACCGATGAGTTCCTCCTTTGTATAACCATGAAGCTCACAGGCTTTGTTGTTAGCATCCCTTATTGTGCCATCGCTGTCAAAGATTATTATGCCGTCGTTAGCATGTTCATGAAGTGCCTTTAGCATGGCCTGTGATTTAACAAGCTCCTTGGTTCTTTCTGCAACAATGTCTTCAAGATGTTCGGAGTACTGTTTTAGCTGTTCTCTGTCTCTGGCAAGGTCAAACTCCAAAGATAGGTTTCTAATATGAAAGTTGTAGTTGATGTACCTCCAGGCCAGTCCACCTATCAGGGAGGATATTAAAAAAATATTGTTGTTTAAGAATATACGAAGATTGGTGATCTGATCAAAGATTAAAATTGGAACTAAATATACCGAATAAAGCAAAAGAGCAATAAAAAAGGAAAGCTTGAAAGATATTGGCATAAATCCAAAAAAGAATATAAAAACAATTATCATCCCTGCATAATAGGGTGATTGGTGTCCTCCCGATTTAAGAACCATTAGCTCAACCATCAATGAAATAGCTATACCTGCTATAGTTCCAAAAAGAAGGGGATATTTTTTTATCTTCCTGTGTAAAAAATACAGAAGAACATAAAAGGCGGCTGTGATGATTCTGTAAAGAGAAAAGAGTTGAAATTTCTCTGGCATTGAGAAATAATCAAGTACACCAAGCAAGAGGACACCCACTCCACCGATTAGCAATAGAAGGGGTATGAAGGAATTGGTATCCTCCTCAATCCTTTTATTGATGAACTGCTCTTTTTCGTTGTACATAAAAGATTAAACTGTTAGGGGTTCTTTCTTTAAAATAAGGTTTGCAGTATCATAGCCGGTATAGGCTACGCCAGAAACTCCAGAACCAAGGGTTGTCCAGTGCCCAACCAGAAAAAGGTTTTTTAAAAAGGAAGGTTTTCTTAACTTATAAATACCAAACTGTTCAACAGTCCCAGCCCACCCAAAGGAGGCACCTCTGTGATTCAATGTGTATCTATAAAGGGTCTGAGGGGTTGCTGCATCAACAAAGGAAATATGCTTTCTCAGAGCTGGAAAGACCTGAAGTATATTTTCTAAAAAGAACTCCTTTACCCTTTCTTTGTGTTTTTTCCAGAAATTTTTGGTTCTAAATAATGCTGGCATTGTGGCAGTGATGCCCTGTCTGCTTGGCAGCACTCTTACTGTACATCCTCCAAAGGCGTAGATATCCCCACTTAAAATCTCATTATAAGCCCTTTCATAATTATAATTTTTCATTAACCACATGCATGTTCCTGGTGGTGATATATCTTTTTTATCATAACTTTTTAGACCTATATAAAGCACAAAGTTTGATAAAGAGGGCTCCATATTTTTAATTTTATCACGAAAATCTATGTCTATTTTATTTTTATCAATAAATCTTAAAAAGGTATGATAGGCATTACAATTTGAGATAACATACTTTGAAGGTATATAACGATTGTTATCCAGAACCACACCTGTTACCCTGTTTTTGTAAGTCCTTATCCTTCTGACCCTTGAGGAAAACATTATATTGCCTTTGTAATAGATGAGCCTTTCTGCCAGAGCATTTGATAGAGACTGCATGCCACCTTCAGGGTAATATCCACCATCCAGTAAAAACTCAGAAAACAGCTTTGTTGCAACAAAGGCCGACATTCTTGATGCTGGAAGCCCACCAAGGCCAATAAAAGGAAAGGAGAGTATTTTTTTTAACTTTTCATTTTTCAGGTATCTGTCAAGGAGGTCCTTAAAGGTAAGATTGCGTAAACTTGAAAAAAATGAGGGATGATTCTCCATAAGGTGAGTAAACAGGGTTCTCACTGCAGCTTCATCTTCAGGAAAATATTTTTTTATTGAATTAATCGTATCTTCTTGATTATTAAAGAAATCTATCTGATGACCATCAGGGGATATTATGCTATCAGAAGGGTTGTATCTTTTGACTTTCAAAATAGAATTGAGCCCTAAATCCTCAAACACCCAGTCCATGATGCCATCTTTCCTGAGTGAGCCAAAACAATGAGCTGCGGCATCAAAGGTGACCCCTCTGCGTTTAAAGGATGTGCAGTATCCGCCTGGTTTGTTGTGCTGTTCAACAATGAGAACCTTCAAACCTGCCCTGGCAAGATAGCAACCGCAGACAAGCCCTCCTATGCCAGCACCTATTATTACAGCATCATAGGTTTCCCTTGAAGGGGTTGCCACTTAGTTCTGCTCCTTTAAAAGGCTGTTTACTAAATCCACAGCATGCTTAACAGTGGTGATCTTTGGTATCTCATCATCCCTTACAGATACTTTAAATTTCTTTTCAATGGCAACCGCAATCTCTATTGCCTTTATTGAATCAACCTCAAGGTCTTCAAAAAAGTTTTTCTCCGGCGTAATCTCTTCCGGTTCAAAGCCTGTTACATCTGAGACGATTGAAATAATTTCCTGCTCAACATTGTTACCCATTGTGACCTCCTTAATCTGTGTATTTTTTTAAAATCAACGATGCGTTATTGCCACCAAAGGCATAGGAATTGTTCATGGCAATATTGACATCATGCCTTCTTGCTACATTGGGCACACAGTCAATGTCGCATTCGGGGTCAGGGGTTTCAAAATTAATTGTTGGTGGAATATCGCCAGTTTTTATCGCAAGAGCACAGGCTGCAGCCTCAATAGCAGAGGCTGCTCCCATTGTGTGTCCAAGCATTGATTTTATTGAGCTAACAGGTATATCTCTGTATCTGCTACCAAAAACCTCCTTTATTGCTGCAACCTCTGCCCTATCGTTTGCCACTGTCCCAGTGCCGTGGGCACTTATGTAGTCCACATCTTCAGGACCAATACCTGCCTCGTTTAACGCCTTTTTCATACACCAGACTATTCCCTCAATTGAAGGGGTTGTCATATGCTTTGCATCACAGCTGAGACCATAACCCATCACCTCAGCATATATCTCTGCTCCACGGGAGAGGGCATGCTCTAATGATTCAAGTATTAGCACCCCTGCACCTTCTGCCACCATCATTCCCTTACGGTTTTTATCAAAGGGCTGGCATTTCTCAGGAGCAACTGCCTTGAACTGGTTAAATCCTGTAAAGGCGACCTTTGAAAAGGGTTCTGCTCCACCCACAATGGCTATTTCAGCCCTTTCAAGCCTTATTAAATCAAAGCCATATCCAATGGCATAGTTGCCAGCAGCACAGGCGGTGGAAAACATGAAGGATGGTCCATGGAGCCCCCTCATAGTTGATATAGCTGATGAGGTGGAGTTGGTTGGCACTTTACAGAGGGTCTGCCTATCAAAGTTATAAACCCCCTTAAGGGTCATCTGCTCATTTATAAACTCTGAGGACTGCACAGAGCCCATGGTTGTTCCTATACAGACTGCGACATTCCTGTCAGTCTCCTTAAGGTTGAGCTTGGCATCACCAAGGGCAAGCTCTGCAGCGGCAAGCCCGAAAAGGGAGGCCCTGCTCAGAGAGTTTACATATCTTGATAGGCCAAACTTTTCAGGCTTAAAGCTCTTTACCTGACCGCCCAGATGGGTAAAATGCTCAGAGGTATCAAAGGCAGTAACCTCACTTATGCCTGAATGGCCTTTTAGAAGGTTAGCCCAGAACTCCTCCTTACCGGTTCCGATAGAGGTCAATATGCCTATGCCTGTTATCACAACCCTTTTCATTGCTCATACCTCTTGAGGATTATTGCTGTTGAGTTTCCGAAGGGGTCAGCACCTATAACAAGAACCCTGTTGATACCTGCTGAAGAGGTCCTTTCTGTTACAAGGTTAATCTCGCAGTCAGGCTCAAAGGAGCTGGCGATGGAAGTTGGAGGGATTAGTTCGTTTATGAATAAAGAGGCAGCCGTAACAAGCAGAAAGGCACCTGATGCAGAGTAGGTCTCTCCAAGCACCGACTTTATGGCTGTAACAGGGACATCCCTGTAAAGGGTTCTCTTTATAGCCCTTGCCTCCAGTTCATCAAGCTCTCTGGTTGAGTTAGCACTTGAGAGTACAAGGTCAATGTCGTGAGGCGATACCCCAGCCTGGCTCATTGCCTTCTGAATGGCATCTTCAAGCCCTCTTGAAGAGCTGAAGCCCTCCCATTGATGGTTGTCAAAGGTGCTTGCATAGGAAAGTATCTCAGCCATAACAGGGGCGTTCCTCTTTCTGGCATGCTCAATGGTTTCAACCACCAATACCGCAGCACCTTCTGATAAAACAGTGCCATTTCTGTTTTTATCAAAGGGTGAAAGAAAGGGCTCTCCGCCATCCATACCGGAAAGGAGGCCGAGCTGGCTGAAACCCATAAAGAGCTCTTCACAGAGCTCTTCCACCCCTGCAACAAGGCTTACCCTGGCACGGCCAAGCCTTAAAAAGTCTGATGCATAAACCAGGGCATCAAGGGATGCACAGAAACCGTTGGATATTGTGGTGTTAAACCCCTTTATATTGAACCTTATGGCTGCCTGGCTGGAAGGAGAATTGATAACCGTATTGGGAAACAGCGATGGATTTACATACCTTGGTCCTTCGGTGAGACCCTCACGGTCAAACTGGAATATGCTATGAAGGCTACCGAAGGTGCTTCCTGTGGTTATCCCGATGTAATGGGTGTTGTTCTGGTCAACCTCCAGAGCGGCATCATCAAGGGCTATCTGGGTGGCAGCGATTAAAAGCC
Source organism: uncultured Nitrospirota bacterium (assembly GCA_964539375.1). Classification (GTDB taxonomy): domain Bacteria; phylum Nitrospirota; class Thermodesulfovibrionia; order Thermodesulfovibrionales; family JdFR-85; genus JAADIE01. The sequence continues at coordinate 9,758 of CAZIIE010000020.1, forward strand.
TGGTGCTTCGGTCAAGGGTTCGCAGATGACGCTTTTCTATGAAGTCAAGGGGATTAAAGTCAACAAGCTCACAGGCCTTCTTTACCTGAAACCTACCGGTATCAAAGAGGGTGATGTCACGAATAGGCGCCTCACCCTTTATAAGACCCTGCCAGAACCTTTCTCTTCCAATACCAACAGGTGAGACTACACCCAGGCCCGTGATTACAAGACCTATGTTTTTCATAAAGCCATTGAGCTAAATACTTAGGCCACCATCAATTGTTATAACCTGTCCTGTAATGTATGAGGCTCGTGAGCTTGCCAGATACACACATCCCTGTGCCACCTCTTCGGTCGTCCCTAACCTTTTTAAAGGAATCATTTCTAAAATCCTTTCTCTTTGTTTTTCGCTCAGACTGTCAAGCATCTCTGTTTCAATAAAGCCAGGAGCAATGGCGTTAACCCTTACATTGTAAGCTGCTACCTCACGGGCAAGGGCCTTCGTAAGCCCTATAACACCTGCTTTTGCTGAAGCATAATTAACCTGTCCTGGCAGGGGCGAAAGACCACTTACAGAGGAAATGTTGATTATACAGCCTGATTTTTGCTTGAGAAATGTAACAATACAGGCCTTTGTGAAGTTAAAAACCCCTGTCAGGTCAATCTCAATAACATCCTGCCAGTCCTGGGGGGTCATCATTATGATAGACCTGTCCCTGTTAATACCAGCATTGTTTACCAGTATGTCAAGCCTGCCAAACTCGTCCTTCACCCTGTCAACAAAGGCTCTCACACCTTCAAAGTCTCTTACATCTACCCTGGCATGGATTACCTTTGCACCCCTTGATGTTATCTCACTGGCGAGTTTTTCTGCTTCGTCAGAGCTTTTTGAGTAAGTGAAGGCACAGAGTGCACCCTCTCGGGCAAAGGAAGATACAATGGCCTTGCCGATGCCTCTTGACCCCCCCGTTATTATTGCCACTTTATCCTGTAGTAACTTCAATCTTCAGACCCTGGTTATCACATAAAAGATTATTGATTTTGTATCATCCCTTGACTGTCTGACCTCACCGTCAGGTATTCCAGCCTCCTTCAGAATTTCCAGAAAGTCCTCTTCTTTTCTCTGCAGGAAGCCTGTCCAGTCCATAAACCAGTGATAGGGCTGAGGCCTGTACTGGCGGACATCCTTAAAGGCAGCGATAAGAGTGCCCTTGGGGTTAAGATGATTGTAAAGGTTTCTCAGTATCTTCACCAGGGTGTCTGTCTGGAGATAGTCAAAGAGTCCCACACTGTAGATGATATCCTGTTTGGAGAAGTCACGCTCAAGGATTTCGTAATCAAAGAATCTCAGGGCATTGTAATAACGAAAATCAATGTGGTTTGTTATGTTTGATGCGCTGCTTAAGCGGTTGTAAGCAAAGGACAGGGCATCCTCATCGGTATCAATGCAGGTTATCCTTGCCTTTGAGTTCTTAATAAGGGGTAGAAGTTCCATAAGCTCCCTGCAAGAACCACAGGCAATGTTTAAAATCTTTGGATTTTGTCTTTTTTCAAGCTCTTGACTGAGGATATCGGTTAAGATGCGAAGCCTGTTCTGGACACCCCTGGCAAGGGTGAGGTTAAGGGCATAAAGGTCCATATAGTAGCCTATGCCATCGGAAAGGGGTGTGTTTTTGTATATGCCTTCAAGGGTCTTATAATCTCCATGGTAACCCTTTGGCCAGACCCTTGTCCTTGTAAAACTGTAACTTTTCAGAAAGATTGGATTTGTCTTCTGATGAAACCTCTTTCTGCATTTTTCAATCAACTCTTTGTTTGAGATACCTGTCTCAAAGAGTTCAGCCCTGTCTATAAATTCATTAAAGACCCTTCTTAATCGTGCATAAACAGTTTCTGCAGCGATATCCTTTTCATTCAGCAGCTCCTCAACCTCAAAAAACTGTTTGATAAACTGGTTGGTTGCGTTATCAATGTAGTTTACCCATTGCTGATTTATCTCATCTTCAATCTCCTGAAAGTCCTTATCCACAAGATTTACTGGAAGGCCACAGTTTGTGCATTTTGTTGAACCGGTCACATCATTGTTAAAGCCACAGAAGGGACATTCCCTGGTGGTGGGGAGATTTTCCTTGATGTAATCCCAGAGGAGCCTGCTTGTTTCCTTATCTATATCCAGAAATCGCACTGCTATTCCGTCCCGGTCTTTTCTTATCACCCTTACATCGCTTTCAAACTTCCCTGCCTTTGGTAGTTCTGCACGAAGTCTTATTATCTGTTTTTCCTTGACAGAGAGTGATGTCTTAAGGAGGGCACCTTTCAGTCCGATGTTTTTTGTCTCGGTCTGTCCTGACAGCTCACTGGAAAGGATGGTTACTGGTATGGATACATTACACCTCACATCTAATCTCCCCATTCCCACACCTCCTGAAGATATTAAGGCCTGTGCACACAGGCTCAGAGTTTTTAATTTTCTAAATATAATATTTTTAGAGATTTTAGCATATTATATTAAAAAAATAAAAAATTGTCCAATGGTTTTTGGCTATAATTAAGTAGATTATGAGAAGAAGACTTGGACAGCATTTTTTATTTGACCCCACTATTCTTAAAAGAATAGTTGATGCCTCTAATGTTTCCTCCGATGACCTTGTGGTAGAGATTGGCCCTGGCAAGGGAAGGCTCACCGAGATACTTGCAAAAAGGGTTGGAAAGGTTATAGCCATTGAGCTTGATGAGAGGTTTTGCGATGAGTTGGAAAGGGGAGTTTTAAGGCATCTTCAAAATGTTGAACTTCACTGTATGGATGTGCTCAGGTTTCCCTTTGAAGAATTGCCCCCTTTCAGGGTTGTGGCTAATATTCCCTACTACATCACAACCCCTATAATCTTCAGACTGCTTCAAGATAAGGTGCAATTGATTTCAGCAACCCTTACCATACAGAAGGAGGTTGCTGAAAGGATTATAGCCACACCAGGTGGAAAGCAGTATGGTGTGCTGTCCCTTATGGTTCAGTACTTTACAGAGCCATCCATACTCTTTTACATCCCCCGAGGTGCCTTTTCTCCTCCACCTAAGGTGGATTCAGCTGTGATACATCTTAAAAGAAGGGCACAGCCTCCTGTTGAGGTTGTTGACAGGAGGCTTTTTTTCAGACTTATAAAGGATGCCTTTTCAAAAAGGAGAAAGACTATTTCAAATTCCCTGAAGGGATATACCCGCAACATTAAGGAGGCACTGAAAAGGGCAGATATAGATGTCCAGATCAGGCCTGAAAGGCTTGGCATGGATGATTTCGCAAGGCTCAGTAACATAGTTGCTGAGTTAATTAAGGCTGATAGGAGAAATAATTAATCCTTTCAGTGTATTTGACATTACCTGGGGTAATTGGTATTATTTAATTAACCATGGATAAAGACTTTGAGATCCTTGATATCTCAGGCGATGTAGGCCTCAGGGTCTTTGGAGAAAATTTAGAAAGACTTTTTATTAACTCTGCAAGGGGGCTTTATCATCTTATAACTGAAAACAGCCAGATCAAGCCACAGAGGGCTGTTGATGTTAATGTCTATGCTGATACGCTTGATGGTCTTCTGGTAGGATGGCTTAACGAGTTAATCTTTCAGTTTGACACCTACGGCTTCCTCGGTGCAGATGTGGAGATTAAAAGCCTTTCAGAAAACCGTATTGAGGCAACCCTGTTTGGTGAAGACTTTGACCCAGCCCGACATGAAAGGGGTCTGCTGATTAAGGCTGCAACCTATCATAACGTTAAAATAGAAAAGCAAAACGGCCTCTGGAGCGTAGAGGTTATTTTTGATATATAAATAGCGTCAATTGCGTTAATTGAGTTTATCGCGTTGATTGCGTTATTTGCGTTAATAGCGTTCTTTGCGTTTATAGCGTTTATCGGGGTTGGGATGGGGTGTTTTTACTACTCCCTACACGCTACACCCTGTTTTTTACACCCTGAAGTGTTTAGAGTTCAGATATTAGAAATCAGGATTTAAAAATTATTGGGGGTGAGTTATGGCAGGTGAGGTTAGCATAGAAAGGCTTGATGAAAGCAGGCTCAGGGTACCCATTGGTTATGTTCAGGCAATGAAAGTAGAGGGGATAATCTATGTTGACAGGGTGCTTGAGCAGTACTTGGAGCCCGATGCTATCAGACAGGTTGCAAATGTCGCCACCCTGCCAGGCATAGTGGGTAAGTCTCTTGCCATGCCCGATGTTCATACAGGCTATGGCTTTTCCATTGGAGGGGTTGCTGCCTTTGACATTGATGAAGGGATAATATCTCCAGGTGGTGTTGGCTACGATATAAACTGAGGGGTAAGGCTCCTGAGGAGCAACCTCACCCGTTCCGAGGTGCTTCCCAGGATGAGGGACCTCGTTGAGGCCCTGTACAGAGAGATACCCTCAGGTGTTGGCTCAAAGGGCAGGCTAAGACTCTCAAGGACTGACCATGAAAGACTCCTCATAAAAGGTGCTCGCTGGGCTGTTGAACAGGGCTATGGCTATGCTGAAGACCTCCAGTACATAGAATCAGGTGGTGCAATTGAGGGAGCTGACCCTTCTCTGATAAGCGAGAGGGCCTACGAGCGTGGAAAGGCACAGCAGGGCACACTGGGCTCAGGCAATCACTTTCTTGAAATTCAGTATGTAGAAGAGATTTACGACAGCAGGGCAGCTGACCTGTTTGGGCTGTTTCCCGAGCAGGTAACCCTGATGATTCACACAGGTTCAAGGGGATTCGGGCATCAGGTCTGTACCGATTATCTTGAGATAATGGAAAGGGCGGCAAAGAAATACGGCATAGAACTGCCTGACAAAGAGCTTGCCTGCGCACCCTTTAACTCTCAGGAGGCACAGGACTATTTTTCTGCAATGAAGGCTGCTGCTAACTATGCCTGGGCTAACCGCCAGTGTATAATGCACTGGTGTAGACTTGCCATTATGCAGGTACTGGGAATATCCGAGGGAGCACTTGGTATGAGAGTTGTCTATGACGTGGCTCACAACATAGCCAAGGTGGAAGACCATCAGGTGGAGGGAAGAAAGTTGAGGCTTGTGGTTCACCGAAAGGGTGCAACCAGGGCGTTTGCTGCAGGACACCAGGAGATACCAGAAAAATACAGGGAGATAGGCCAGCCCGTGTTGATACCAGGTGATATGGGCAGGGCATCCTATGTGCTTGTCGGCACAGAAAGGGCAATGAAGGAGACCTTTGGCTCAACCTGTCATGGTGCTGGAAGGGTGCTTTCACGGCATCAGGCTATAAAGAAGGCAAAGGGAAGGGCAATCTGGAGAGAGCTGGAAGACCAGGGCATACTTGTAAGGAGCGCAGGTAAGAGAACCCTTGCAGAGGAGATGTCCGAAGCATACAAGGATATCTCCAATGTGGTTGATGTGGTAGAGAGGGCTGGCATCTCAAGGAAGGTCGCAAAACTGCGTCCCCTTGGTGTTGTGAAGGGGTAATCCTCCATGTCCTTAACTCTTTTTAATGCCTTTCTTATCCTGATTCCCCTTCTGCTTCTTGTGCTTTTTCTATACAGTCTCCGTTATCTGAAAAAGGCAAGACAGTTAAAGGAGCAGATGAAACAGTCGGAGATGGGCTTTGTGGTGGATACCTTTCATGAGCTGGTAGCAAAACTTAAGGAAAAGGAAAGGGAGCTTGAGCAGTTAAGAAAACGGGCTGAGGAAAGGGCAGAGGATGTAGTAAGCTACAGTGACCATATTATAGAGAGTGTGCCAAGTGGAGTGGTTAGTTTTGACAGCCAGCTCAGGATTACCCGCCTTAACTCTTCGGCTCTTAAAATCCTTGGTATAGAGGAGGGAGATTTTACAGGTCGTAGCTATGAAGAGCTTTTTGATGAGCCCCTGAAGGGTCTTATTGAAAAAAAGGATGTTGTAAAAAGGGCTGAGTACCTTTACAGAACCAGGAGGGGAGAGCGGTGGCTTGGTCTAACCATCTCCCCCCTTTATAACAGTAAGAGAGAGAGAATTGGAAAGGTGCTCATCTTCAGTGACCTTACCGAGCTTAAGAGCCTTGAAAGACAGGTCAGGTTGAGGGAGTGGCTTTCCTCTCTTGGTGAGGTTTCCCTTGGGATTGCCCATGAGCTGAGAAACCCCATGGCGGTAATCACAGGCTATAGCAAACTACTTAAGAAAGATGCCAAAGAGAGCCAGCAGGCGGTTATAGAGGCGATTATGGGTGAGATTAAGAGCATGGACCGAATTATAAATGACTTTCTCAGCTTTGCAAAACCTGTTCAGCCTGAGCCAGAAGTGGTTGATCTGAAGGACCTGGTTCAGGAGATACTGCAGGTACAGGTTGAAGGAAAAGAGGGCATAAAGGTTGAGGCTGAGCTTAAAAGCTGCGTTCTTAATACAGACCCTGTTCTTTTAAAACAGGCAGTTTCAAACCTTGTAAGAAATGCCCTTGAGGCAATGGAAGGTGAGGGGATTTTAAGGGTTGGTCTGAGATGTGGAGAAGACAGAGCAGAGCTATTTGTTGAGGATACCGGTGGAGGAATAGATGAGGAGATCAAGGAAAAGATCTTTCTTCCCTTTTTCACAACAAAAGATGAGGGCACAGGGCTTGGACTGTCCATTGTTCACAAAAACATTACAACCCTTGGAGGAAACATCAGGGTAGAAAGCAAAAAGGGCTCAACACGCTTTACAGTAGAAATACCTGTTTAGTGTCAGATTTAGATTTAACATTAAAAATTTCTAAGCACTAATTTCTTTTTTCAAAAATAACTTCCTTAATTTTGTTTTTAATTTAGATATTGGTGCTAAGATTTTTGATTATCCCTTTTCTCTGTGGTTTGCAGGATGAGCAAGTCGGAGTACTGGAAGACAGAAGTTTTGATAATTGGAAAAATGGTAGAGGGAATTATTGAGGGGCTTATTTAATTATTCAGTAAAAAATAAGAAAAAGCACAAAGGTGGTAATTGAGCCAAGAAGTCCTCCAAGTATTACCTCCCAGGCTGTATGGGCCTTAACAGCCACCCTGCTCTGGGCAATCACAAGGGCAGCCACAAAGGTGAGAATTGAAACAATGTAGTTCTGGCTTATGTAGGTGGTTGAAACCCAGATGGAAAAGGCAAGGGCCGAGTGCCCACTTGGGAGCCCACCTCTCAGGGGTCTTCCCAATCCGAAGTGGGATTTGGTGATAATTACAAGGATGAGCACGATAACGAGGGAGACTACTGCCGTATCTTCTCCAGTGTGTTTTGCAATGGTAAAGCCCTCCTGAAAGGCCCTGTAAATATAGGGAGCAAGTATAATGTAGCCAATAACAAGGGAGCCAAAGGCTGTCACAAGCACTGCACCTGCTGCTATGTCCTTTGCAAGTCTGGCAAGCTCGTTTTTTTCAGGGCTCAGCAGGTCAACCACATGCTCAATGGCGGTGTTTAGAAGTTCAGCACATATCACTATAACAGCCATTATTGATATGAGTAGAAACTCAGCCCTGCTCACACCGAGCAGAAAACTAAGGATAAGGACAGCACTTGCTGCATAGAAGTGGTAACGAAGGTGCCTTTCAGTTTTTGCTGCATGAAGCACGCCTTCAATTGCGTAGTTGGCAGACTCAAACCACTTTCTTAAGGGCATTCAGCAACTCCCTCTGTTTACTAAACATAGCCCTTGCCTTGTTTTTCGGGCCTTCATGGTCATATCCAATGAGGTGTAAAACACCGTGTATAAGAAGTCTCAGGGTCTCCTCCTGAAGGGACAGACCATACTGATTTGCCTGACGCTCTGCCTGATGGAGGTTTACAACCACATCACCGATGGGCAGGTCTTCCTGGTAAATATTGTTTTTCAGTGCCTCCCTGATCTCCTTCAGAGAGTTGTAAAGGGGAAAGGAGAGGACATCTGTGGGCTGGTCTTTTCCCCTGTGTGTGCGGTTAAGTTCCTTTGAACGGAGGTCATTAACAAGTAGTATGCCTATCTCAACTCTGTCCAGCTTTAGCCTTTCAAGGACCAGCTCAAGGCATTGATGAAGATATTCTCTGTTTATCCTTACCCTTCTTTGGAGGTTTCTTATTATAACCACTACCTCTTTTTATGCCCTTTCTTATAGGTGTAACCTTATCTCCAAACTCAGGAGTTCCCTCTTTTTCTTCTTCAGTTTTTTCAAAATCAAAGCCTGGATAATCAATCCTTCGGTGCAGTATACCGGTAAGGATGTAAGTGAACTTCTTTTTTATAATGGAGATGTCCTTCAGGGTGAGTTCGCATTCCTCAAGCTGACCATCAATAAAGATGTGGTTAACTATTTTGTCCACCAGAGACTCTATGCGGGCAGGTGTTGGGTCTTTAAGCACCCTTGAGGCTGCTTCCACTGCATCAGCTATCATCACAAGGGCTGCCATTCGGCTCTGGGGCTTTGGCCCCTGATAACGGTAATCCTCCTCAGTTGGTTCACCATCACCAAGGTCCTTTGCCTTTTGATAAAAATAGGTCATAAGACATGTGCCGTGATGCTGCTGGATGATATCAATAATTGGTTCAGGAAGACCATATTCCCTTGCAAGCTCTATCCCTTCTTTAACATGAGAGGCAAGTATCATACTGCTCATGTGAGGGGTGAGCCTTTCGTGTTTGCTCACCGCGCCTGACTGGTTTTCAACAAAATACTCGGGCATCTTCATCTTTCCGATGTCATGGTAATAGGCACAGACCCTGGCAAGAAGAGGGTTAACACCGATGTCCTCTGCCACTGATTCAACAAGGTTTCCCACAATTATACTGTGGTGATAAGTACCAGGGGCGGTGATCATTAGATTCTTCATCAGGGGTTGGTTCAGGTCAAGAAGTTCCAGAAGGGTTATGTCAGTGGTAACCTTAAAGAGCATCTCTATAATGGGCAGAACAAGGGAGACAATAGATGAGACGATTATACCTGCAGAGATGGCAAAGATATAGGCATAGGGGGCAAAATCCTGGGTAAACCTTCCTGTGTAAAGCAAAAGCCCTGTCAGAGTGAAGAGATTTG
>CAZIIE010000021.1:0-13147 GCA_964539375.1 uncultured Nitrospirota bacterium
GTATGGGGAGGTTGAGGGGCTAAGCCCCTCAAAGTAAGGTAAAGGAATTTTTGAATTTAGAGCCTGTTGAACAGGCTCAATAAATTAACAAGGAGGTCTCTTTATGATTAACCCTATACTGGTTGTTGATGACGACAAAAACATGAGGGATGCCTTAAAGGCTGCCATAGAGAGGTTTGGATATCCTGTCAGGCTCTGCTCATCACCCCTTGAGGCCCTTGATTTGGTTGACAGGCTGGAGTGTTCCCTTGTTATTACCGATATGAAGATGCCCCAGATGAGCGGCCTGGAGCTGCTAAAACAGATAAGGCTAAAGAGCCTCTCTGTGCCTGTGCTGGTCATAACAGGCTTTGGCACGGTGGAAAACGCAGTGGAATGCATGAAGCTCGGTGCATCAGATTACATAATGAAGCCCTTTAACTTTGATACCCTCAAGCAGGCCATAAACAGGCTCATTGGCTCGTCAAACAATGAGCAGTCAGTTGATATAATAACCGATGACGAGAGGATGAAGTATCTTTTACAGCTTGCCAGAGAGATTGCCCAGACCGACACAACAATCCTCATCACTGGAGAAAGCGGCACAGGCAAGGAGCTTATGGCAAGATACATCCACCGTAACAGCAGGCGGGCTGATAAACGATTTGTGGCTGTAAACTGTGCAGCCATCCCTGAAAACCTCCTTGAAAGCGAGCTCTTCGGTCATGAAAAGGGTGCCTTCACAGGGGCAACCGAGAGGAAGCTGGGCAAGTTTGAGCTTGCAAACGGCGGCACCCTGCTTTTAGATGAGATTGGAGAGATGCCCCCTACCCTTCAGGCCAAGCTTCTCAGGGTCCTGCAGGAGCGTGAGGTTGACCGACTTGGTGGTAAGGAGCCTGTACCTGTTGACATTCGGGTAATTGCCACAACAAACAGAGACCTTTCAGAGGAGGTGGAAAAGGGTAACTTCAGGGCAGACCTTTACTACCGTTTAAGCGTTTTCCCCATTGAGCTTCCTCCACTGAGGGAGCGACCTGGTGACATCAGGCTTCTTGCAGAGCATTTCATGAGGCTCTATGCCGCCCAGTACGGAAAACCACTTAAGGGTATTGATGATGATGCACTGAAATTCCTTTTTAGCAGACAATGGAAGGGAAATGTAAGGGAGCTTGAAAACCTTATACAGAGAGCGGTCATCGTCAGTCAGGATGAGCTTTTAAGGGTTGAGGCCTTTTCATCGCCTGGCAACAAAGCAAAAAGTAACGGTAAGGGTGAATTCAAGACCCTAAAGGAGATGGAAAAGGAGATGATTATAAAGACCCTGAAGGCAACCGATGGAAACAGGACAAAGGCCGCCGAGGTGCTCGGGATAAGCGTTAGAACCCTGAGAAATAAACTGAACGAGTATGCCCTTGAGATTTGAACTAACCCACCGCCACTGTGCCATCTACTGATGGCTATGACCATTAACCCCTTTTATCACTCCCCCATTCCTGTGAGCTTTTTGACTGTCTCAGGAAATTATTTCCCCCCACTTCCCTCACAAAGCGTCAAAATATTAACGACACCTCTTAGCTACTGATAATCTCTGAGCGTTTCCCTTCTTGATTTTCCCTTTATTTTCAAAGGGTTTTTTCGCTATTTAAAAACCTCACCGAAAGAGTCCAACCGTAGCTTAAAACTGGCATAAAACTTGATAATCCTTTATTCCGAGGAGGTCAGACAATGAAGGATATGGCAATCAAAAGACTTGAAGACATCATAAGATTTACCCTTACCCGTCACAGGGTACTTGCAGGAAACCTTGCAAATGCTGACACGCCCTACTACAGGGCAAAGGACATAAGCTTTGAGAGTGTTGTCAATGAGGAGACCCTAAGACTAAGGGCCACCCATCCACTTCATGTCCGTGAAATTGAGGCTCAGGCAGGTTTTGAGATCACAGAGAGAGAGGACGGAACATGGTTAGATAAAAACAATGTGGAAGAGGACGAAGAGATTGCCAAGATGACCGAAAACGCCCTGCTCTATCAGGCGACTCTTAAACTTCTGAACGACCGTTTTAAGCTTTATAAGTCTATACTTTCAGGGAGGTAGTTTATGGATATATTCAAGACCTTTGATGTGAGTGCCTCTGCCCTTGTTGCACAGAAACTGAGGATGCAGACCATATCCTCCAACCTTGCAAACATTAACACAACCCGCACCCCTGAAGGAGGACCTTACAGGAGAAGGGATGTGGTCTTTGAGACCCTTCTGATGGATGAAGAGGGTCTTCTCTCAGGGGTAAGGGTGAAGGATGTGAGGGTTGACCAGAGACCGCCCAGGGTGGTCTATGACCCTGACCATCCTGATGCAGATGAAAATGGCTATGTGAGGCTCCCCAATATCAATCTCGTTGAGGAGATGGTCAACATGATGCTTGCCACAAGGGCCTACGAGGCAAATGTAAATTCCTTTAACATCACAAAGGGCATGATACTGAAAGCCCTTGAGCTTGGAAAATGAGCATCTAAAGGAGGATGGTTATGTCAACAAACTCAATAAACGATGCCCTTGCTAAACTGCAGTCCCTTCAGGGAAAGCTTAACCAGTTAGAGGGACAGTCCACTGAAAAAGGAAGCGGCTTTGACAAACTCCTTGAGGAGACCATTGGACAGGTCACATCCCTGCAGAAGGATGCTGAAAAGGCGATAAAGGAGCTCACCTCTGGTGATGGCGATGTTGTGCAGGCAATGATATCCATGCAGAAGGCCGAGGTCTCCTTCAGGACCATGGTTGAGGTAAGGAACAAACTGGTAAGCGCCTACGAAGAGATCATGAGGATGCAGGTATAGGGTTATGAAAAACATCATAGAAAACATAAAGGGCTGGGATACAAAGAAAAAACTTGTCTTTCTCACCCTCCTTGTTATAGGCCTATCAGCGGTGATACTTCTCATAACCTGGGCACAGTCACCCACCTATCAGGTCCTTTACACAAACCTTCAGCCTCAGGATGCAGGTGCAATAGTGGCAAAGCTTCAGGAGATGAAGGTCCCCTACAAGACCAATGCCACCTCCATAATGGTGCCTGCTGAGAAGGTCTATGACCTGAGACTTCAGCTTGCAAGTATGGGACTTCCAAGGGGTGGAGGTGTTGGTTTTGAGATATTTGACAAGGTTGGCTTTGGCACCACCGAATTCGTTCAGAAAATAAACCTCAAAAGGGCCTTACAGGGCGAACTCTCAAGGACTATCAGGTCGTTACAGGAGGTGGAGGACTGCAGGGTTCATCTGAGCATTCCTGAAAAGAGCATCTTTGAGACAGACCAGGAGGCACCATCAGCCTCGGTGCTTCTTAAATTACATCCTGGAGTGAGGCTTTCAAAGAAGCAGATAGTTGGCATAACCCATCTGGTGTCAAGCTCGGTTGAGGGGCTTGAGCCAGAGAATGTGACCATAGTGGATGACAGGGGTAATGTGCTGAGCACAAAGGAGGATGAGCTTGCAATGCTCACCACCTCCCAGCTTGAATATCAGCAGGCTGTTGAAAGGGATATTGAAAAAAGGGTCATTGCCATACTTGAACCAGTGGTTGGCAAGGGAAAGGTTCGTGCAAAGGCACGGGTAAACATTGACTTTACAAAGCTGGAAGAGACCAAGGAGTTCTTTGACCCTGATGGTCAGGTTGTAAGAAGCGAGCAGAAGCTAATTGAGCAGAAAAACACACCTTCGCCTCAGGGTGTGCCAGGTGTTCAGTCCAACCTGCCCGGGAAGAGAAACACCCTCTCAGGAAGCTCCAGTGCTGGCTCGGTAAAACAGACCCAGACCATAAACTACGAAATAAGCAAGATTGTAAGCCATGTGGTAAACCCTGTGGGTGAGATAAAAAAGCTGTCCCTTGCTGTAATAGTTGATGGTAAGTACAAAAAGGATGAAAAGACAGGAAAGTCAACCTATATGCCCAGGACAGAAGAGGAGATAGCAAATTACAAAGAGCTTGTTAAGGGTGCGGTTGGTTTTTCTGAAGAAAGGGGCGATGAGATAAAGGTTCTTAATATGCCCTTTAAGACCGAAAACATTGAGCTTCCCAAGAGCCCATCAGCCGATTACAGCCGATACATAATACCTGCTGCCCGTTATGCCACAATCCTTCTGCTTTCAATACTTGCCTTTTTCTTTATAATCCGCCCACTGATGGCCTATCTAAAAACCCAGCCCAGGAGGATGGCACCGGTTGAACCAGCCCAGGGCACAGTGGCTGCCCAGGAGCTTGAAGGACCAAGGGCAGTAAAGAGCCTTCCTCCCACAGACGAGGTGATTGAATGGGCAAAAACCAACCCCCAGTTAGCTGCAAATATTATAAGGAAGTGGATGGAGGAGGACTAAATGGCAGAGCTTTCAGGGGCTGAAAAGGCTGCTGTCTTTCTAAGTTATGTTGGTGAGGATGTTGCCTCTGAGATTCTGAAGAGCCTTGATGAGGACCTTATCAGGGAGATAGTCTCTGCCATGAGCGATGTTAGAACCCTCAAAAAGGAAGAGGTAAAGCCCGTAATAGAAGAGGTAAAGAAAAAGGTTAAAGAGGAAAGCGTGGTAATAGGAGGAAAGGACTTTGTCCAGAAACTTCTGAGCAAAGGGCTCGGAGATGATAATGCAAAAAAGCTCCTTGAGAATACCAAAAGGCAGGGACCGATTGACAAATTAAACCGCACAGACCCTGAACTGCTTGCCAGTTTTCTTGTTACCGAGCATCCCCAGAGCATTGCAATCATACTTGCCCTGCTTGACCCTAAAAAGTCAGCCAAGGTTCTGGCTCTTTTGCCTGACGAACTGAAGGCAGATGTGGCAATCAGGATATCAAACCTGAAGATGATACCTGATGATGCTGTCAAAGAGATAGAAAATGTCCTTCAGACCCAGTTCAATATAACCGATACTGGGGGCAGAAAGATTGAAGGCCCTAAGGCTGCAGCCGAGATACTCAACAACATTCCCAAGGAGCTTGAACAGACCATAATGGAGGTTGTGGAAGAAAAGGAACCAGAAAAGGCAGAGCAGATAAAGGCCCTCATGTTTGTCTTTGATGACCTTGTAAATGTTGATGACCGAGGCATACAGAGTCTCCTTAAAGAGGTCAGCACCTCTGACCTCGCCCTTGCACTTAAGGGAGCCTCTGAAAGACTCAGGGAAAAGATATTCAACAATATGTCAAAGCGTGCAGCCGAGATGCTCAAGGACGAGATGGACACCATGGGTCCGGTGAGGGTTTCTGATGTTGAGCAGGCCCAGAAAAACATAGTTGAGGTGGCAAGAAGACTTGAAGGTGAAGGTAAGATTATCCTTGCAGGAAAGGGCTCGGAGGAGTTGATTGTCTAAGGGAAAGATCATAAGAAACTCTGAAACAGCAGAGTTTGGAATGCCATCCTTTGAAACTGAACACTTCAGGGCTGATGCCGAGGATAGTCTTGAGGACAGGCTTGCCCAGATACAGAAAGAGGCCTTTGAGCAGGGATACAAGGAAGGTGAGAAGGCTGGGTATGAGGTAGGTATAGAAAAGGCTGCCAAGTTGATTGAAGCACTGGAGAAGGTGCTTTCAGAGCTTGATGGCATCAGGAAACGGGTGCTTTCCGAGCTTGAGCCCCAGGTGTTTGAACTATCCGTGGCAATAGCCAAAAGGATTATCCGCAGTGAGCTCACCCAGAACCCTGACCACATAGCAAAACTAATAAAGGAGGCGATGCTAAAACTTGAACGCTCAGGAGAGATAATCATCAGGGTTCATCCCTCCTTTAAGGAGATGATAGAAAGACATAAACCTTCTCTTTTAGAGGTTCACGAGGAGATAAAGGTTGAGGTTGACTCCTCTGTTGAGCCTTCCTCTCCCGTTGTGATAGGACCAAACGAGGAGGTCATAACCGACTATGAGGTTCAGATTACCAACCTCCTTGAGGAGCTTGGCGAAAGGATAAACAGAGATGATAACCCTTGAGCCATTCATAAAGCTGGTTCAGGAGATTGACCCGATGAGGGTCTATGGCAGAGTGGCCGAGATAACAGGGATTATAATAAAGGCCACAGGCCTCAGGGTGAGCATTGGTGAATGCTGTCGTATCTATGCTGAAAATGGGAGGGCTGTTGAGTCAGAGGTGGTTGGCTTCAAGGATGATCAGGTTCTTCTGATGGCTATTGGGGAGATACAGGGTATCAGACCTGGTAGCAGGGTCTACCCCTCAGGCAGGCGTTCAACCATAAGGGTCTCAAACTCACTGATTGGCAGGGTTATTGATTCACTGGGAAACCCAATAGATGGAAAGGAGCCGGTCACAGGGATTGACTATCCCCTTTTTAAGGAGCCCCTAAACCCCCTTAAGAGGGAAAGGATCTCTGAACCTATAGACCTTGGAATAAGGAGTATTAATGGGCTACTTACCTGTGGTAAGGGGCAGAGGATGGGCATTATTGCTGGCACAGGGGTGGGCAAAAGCGTGCTTCTTGGCATGATTGCCCGTTATACCGAGGCAGATGTAAATGTTATCGCCCTTATCGGTGAGCGTAGCAGAGAGGTAAGGGAGTTTATAGAGAGAGACCTTGGCGCAGAGGGGTTAAAGAGGTCTGTGGTGGTGGTGTGCACCTCCCAGGAGACACCCCTTTCAAAGGTAAGGGCTGCCTTTGCTGCCACAGCCATTGCTGAGTTTTTCCGTGAACAGGGAAAAAATGTGCTTTTAATGATGGACTCCCTCACCCGTGTGGCAATGGCCCAGAGAGAGGTTGGTCTTGCCATTGGTGAACCACCAACCACAAAGGGTTATACACCCTCGGTGTTTACCCTGCTTCCAAAGCTCCTTGAGAGAGTGGGCACCTCTGAAGGCTCTGGAAGTATCACAGGTCTTTATACAGTGCTGGTTGAGGGAGATGACCTGACAGACCCTGTTGCTGACGCTGCCATGAGCGTTCTTGATGGTCACATTATTCTGACAAGGGAGCTTGCAATGCAGGGCCTTTACCCTGCCATAGATGTGCTGCGGAGTGTTAGCAGGGTGATGAATGACATTGTTGATGAACGTCATAGAGAGTATGCAATGAAGTTTATAGATTTGCTTTCCACCTACAAAAAATACGAAGACCTCATAAACATCGGTGCATACAATGAAGGCACCAATCCCAAGGTTGACAGGGCAATAAAGATGATAGACAGGTTACGTGCCTATCTCCGTCAGGGGATAAACGAGCAGAGAGACCTGACCGATAGCGTGCATAGCCTGATGCTACTTTTTGAGGAGGTGTAAGGGATGAATGTGGATTCATTAAACAGTATTCTAAAACTTAAGGAATGGAATCAGGAAAGCATTGAGGCAGAACTTGGAAGGCTGAGCAGGATGGTCAAACACCATGAGGAAACACTCAGGGCTATTGAGTTTGAATTTGAAAGGGAGATGGAGAGCTTCAAAAAGAGGATGTCCGAAGAGCCAAACCCTGAGTCATTGAGGCTATTTCACAGCTACTTTGCTGACATGACAAGCAAACTCAATGAGCACAGGCGAATCCTGAAGAAGAGGATTGAGGAGCTTAAGTTAACCGAACAGCGCCTGATAAAGGCCTACAGAGAAAAAAGCCTTGTAGAAAAGCTAAGGGACAATGAGTTGAATAACATTAAAAAGCATCTGAAAAGAATTGAACAAAAACAGCTTGACGAGATAGCAACAAAGAGGTATAACCAGTGAAAAGGAAGACCCTTTTAATAATTGCATTAGTCGCATTGTTTGTTTCTCCCTGTTTTTCTGAGGAGCCTCTCTCAAAGTACCTGCTTCAGAAAAGGGCAGAGCTTGACCAGAGGGAGCTCAAGTTAAAAAGCAGAGAGGAGGCACTCAAGGAGCTGGAATTAAAAATACAAAAGAAGATAAAGCAATACAACAGTATCCTTGCATCCCTTGAAAAACTCATAAAACAACTAAAACAAACTGAGTCAGAGAGGTTTCTCCATGTGGTAAAGACCTATGAAAAGATGTCTCCCGATGAGGCTGCTGCACAGTTTGAGCAGCTTGATGAAGAAATGGCAGTAAAGATACTGTCAAAGATGAAGGAAAGAAAGGCTGCAGCCCTGCTTGCACGGATGTCACCTGAAAGGGCAGCAAGGCTTATTGAAAGGCTCACCAGTTTCAAAGACCTGAACAGGATGGTCTCTGACCTTCGCAGAAGATAACAGGCAACTTTTTCCTCCCACTGTATTTTTTTCCTCCCTGATATTAAAAACAGGTAGTCTTCATTAAATTCTAAATCCCTTATTTTAAGGCACTTTCAGCGATAGAGGGCTTTTTTCAAAACTGGCATGGTTTTTGTTTTTCAAAAAAAGCAAGGAGAAAAAAATGAGCTATGGATTAAACCTTATAGGAGAGTTTATAAGCAATCTACAGGGTATCCCAGCAATGTTTACACAGCCTGATGCCCTTAGTTCCTTAACAGAGGGTAGCGCTGAGTTAAGCGATTTTACACTAACCCTTAAACACCTTACAGAGAATAATCAGGTGGTAGAAACAAATCCTATAGCAGAGTCCAGCAAGTCAAACCAATCAGAAAAAGCCCTTTCAATTTTTTCCCTGACTGGCGCATTCACTTTCTCAATAAATGCCGAAGTGCTCAAGCCCCAGCCAGCAGAGCCAACCCAGAGCGATAATGTCACCTTGAATATACCTGAGCCAATCCCTACGGGTATCACAACGAAAAAGGTCATAAAGGAGATACTCAAAGGGCTTGCTCCTGAAATCCTTAAGGAGGACAAGGACATCGGGGAGGCTCTCAATCAGACCGCTGATGCAGAAAGCCCTGACAACGAAAGTCAAGACAGTCCAGCTGAGACCGAGGTCTTGATACTGGTTGTGCCAGAGCCAGCATACCAGAGGAGAAACTACCTGATTGGCCTTGATGAGGAGATAGCAAAAAATATCATTAAAGGGCTTTCCACTCTACTTCAGAGAGCTGGGAAACCTGAGCACCTGAAGACTGAAAAGATTTTAAATTCTTCTAAAGGGCTTCAGCCCGAAAACCCTGCCCGGATTATCCAGGCTGACACTCCAACCAGTGCTCTCTTTAACTCTGAACTTAATAGCGAAAAAGTCACCGATGAAAAACAACCCCTTTTGAAAACCAATCTATACTATACATTTACCTTAAAGGCAGAAGACTACATCCCCTTAATGGCAGAGGATAGCCCTGCCATAAAGGAAAGCCCTGAAACAGATACCCCACTGTCAGTCTCTTACCCCCTTCAACACCAGGGAAGGTATATTGAGCTCGTCCAAACCCTTGAAAGGCTTATAAACAGGCTTGAGGCACTCTTCAGGGCAGAGGGCATTGAGCAGACAAGCTGGGAAGACATCAAGGCCGAGGTTATCGGACATCCTGAGGGGGCAGAGGAAAAAGCCCTCCATGAGCCCCATGAAGGGGTTGAACATACAAAGATAAAACTCCACACAGCGCTTTACATTGTCGGAGCCGAAGACTTAGAGGCAGTAGAAAAACCTGTTATCACCGAAGAAAGGGCTGTATACTTAAATAGACCAATAGAGGTCCCAAGCAGCCACAGCAGGAATGACCAGGAGGTTAAAACATCCACCAAAAAAGTAGCATTCAATAACCTATCTGCTCTATCTCCAGAGCTCACAGTCTCGGACATGAAGGACGGTATAACCAGTGTAGATTATAACCAGTCAAAAGAAAGTGCTTCTGGACAAAAACATTCCGAAGGTATTTCCCTTGAGCCACCTGCCATAAAGCATGAAAACATTGAAGACCCGAATCAGGAGACCCTTAATCCCCCTGACAATGAGGTGCTTAACAGCAGTAATGCCAATGAAGAGTATGTTGGAGAAGATGTATCTGAAGAAGAGACCCTAAACACTGCTGAAAAGGTGGTTTCAAGACCAAAGGAAAAAGCCGAGACTGAAAAGGATATATCAGGTGATGGTGCTGAAGAGCTTAAAAGCTCCATTGAACATAAAACATCTGATAATGAAAAGGCTGAGCTAAATGAGCATAGGTTTGTTAAGGATATTGAAAGGTTGAATGAAAGCCAGAGGGAAACCTCAAACAGGATGAAAATCCATAGCCTTAAACTGACCATTGAATCAACTGAAAAGGGTCACATAGATGTTAAGGTTCTGCTACATAACAGCACGGTCAGGGCAGATATAACCATTGACAATTTAAGAGACCTTCTCAACCTCAAAGATAACATCTTTGAACTCTACACCTCCCTCCAGCAGGAGGGTTTCAACCCTGGGAAGTTCTCCTTCAACCTGAAGCAACGAGGCGGAAGAGGAAGGGCTATCCAGATTGGACCTGCCTTAGCACCAAAGGATGTAACCTCTGAGGGGATTAACACTGATAACCTTTATGCCCTGAGCATAAGGGTGTAATGAGGAGGAAAGATGGAAGCCTTAACAAGCACCGTTACAAGGGATGAGTTCCTGAGACTTTTTACAACCCAGCTGAGATATCAGGATCCGCTGAATCCCCTTGAAAGTAAGGAGTTCACAGCCCAGCTTGCCCAGTTCAGCTCTCTTGAACAGCTTATTAACATCAATGACAACATCAACGGGCTCAAGGACTACCAGAAGACCCTTAATCAGGCCTTTTCCACTAACCTTATCGGCAGGTCTGTAAGGGCAGAGGGAGAGTGGTTAAGCTACAGGGGAAGTCCTGTAGAGTTCAGCTACAGCGTTGACGAACCCCTTAACTCACTGACCATCAATATCTACAGCGAAACCGGTGAGCTGGTAAAAAGCATTGACCTTGGTCCTGTTGAACAGGGAAAAAGGAGCTATATCTGGGATGGCACTGACTCCCAGGGCAATCAGGTAGGTGAAGGAAGGTACAGGCTGGACCTTATCGGCATAAACAAAGAGGGCACACCTGTAGAGATTTCCACCGAGGTTGACTCGCTCATCACAGGGGTTGACCTTCAGGATGGCAGCATCAGCCTGATACTGGAGAATGGAACGAGGGTTTCCCTCGGAGAGATAAAGACTATCACTCAGGGAGGTGCATAAAATGTTATCCTCACTCTTTTCAGCAATCAGTGGTCTTAATGCAAATGGAGTATCCCTGTCGGTAATCGGAGACAATGTGGCTAACATGAACACAGTGGGATTCAAACGGAGCAGGGTCAGCTTTGGTGATGTACTGAGCAGAGCTATCACCGGTATCGGAGGCAATTCCCAGATTGGTCGTGGTGTAATAGTCACCGATGTCTCACCCATCTTCAACCAGGGGTCCTTTGAGACCACCTCCAATGCCCTTGACATGGCCATTGACGGTGACGGCTTTTTCATTCTCAAAGACAGCGACGCAACCTATTACACAAGGGCAGGCCAGTTTCAGGTGGACAAGGATGGCTATATCGTTAACCCCGACGGTTACAGGGTTCAGGGTTACCAGTACACTAACACAGGGCAGGCAACAGGTGTTATTGATGACATTAACATCTCTGCAGTTAACAGCCCACCCAATGCAACCACCGAGGTCCTGATTGCAGCAAACCTTAGCTCCGAAAGCTCTACAATCACAGGTGGTTTTGACATTGACGACAGAAACAACACCTCCAACTTCAACACCACCGTCACTGTTTTTGACTCACTGGGCAATTCCCACAATGTAACCGTCTACTTTACCAAAACAGCAGCAAACACCTGGGACTGGAATGTAGTTGCAGACGCCACCGAGGTCTCATCCACCACAGTCTCCTCTGACGGCACTGTGGCACTTATTGCATCGGGCACCATCACCTTTGACACGAACGGTGCTCTTGACACAGAAAGCGCAATTACCTACTACAACACTGGTGGCACTGGCATTGACTTCAATGGTGCAACAGCTGCCCAGGCGATTGACTTTGACTTCGGAACGAGCATCACCACCGATGGAGGCGATGGACTTGATGCAACAACCCAGTTTGGAACAGACTCAACCACACTCTTTATTGACCAGGATGGCTACACAGCTGGTTCACTGACCACTCTTAACATATCTGAGGATGGTCTTATCACAGGAATATTCACAAACGGTCAGACCAAACCCCTTGCACAGATTGCCCTTGCAAAATTTGTTGCCCCCCAGGAGCTGGTTAAACTGGGCAGGAACCTCTTTGCAGAATCCTATGCCTCAGGACAGCCTGTCATAGGAGAGCCAGCCAACTCTGGTTTTGGCAGGGTGCTCAGCAACTCCCTTGAACTCAGCAATGTTGACCTTGCCGAGGAGTTTATAACCATGATATCAGCCCAGAGGGGTTTTCAGGCAAACTCAAGAATAGTGACAACCACTGACGACCTCCTTCAGGAACTGGTAAACCTGAAGCGATAAAAAGATTTGAGGGGGCTTCTGGCCCCCTCGAAAATATTAAGTTATTAGGTTATTGGGTTATTGGGTTATTGGGGGTTATGGTATAATAATCTATGTTTCCTCATGAAATGATAGGCAGACAGGTTGTGGTTTATGCCAAGGGGATTACCTATTCAGGCAAACTGGTTGAGATTAATGAGCAGGAGGTATATCTTGAATCTGAAACAGGCTGGATAACCATCCCTGTTACTCAGATAGAACAGATGGTCATCCCTGAATAATTCTCTCCTTTATTCAACCAACAAATAATTTAAGCCTCAAATATTAAGTTCAAAAATGTACATATCCCACCGATAGGGTGTTCAAAAAGGAACAAAAAAGATATCTATTCAAGATTTTTCTTTGACAATCTTTTAAATTATCCTTTTATTTCAACAGGTTATCTTTTCTTTATGTTCTGGCATAATCATTGCTTATTATTTAGCATGAAAATATGGCAATTTATAATGATTATTTTAATATTGCTTTTAACAGAAACGTCTCTTTGTGCAAAAGAGGTGAGGATGCTTTATTTTTATGTAAACAACTGTAGATGGTGTAAAAAGATGGATGAGGTTCTTAAGGATAAAGAAATAAAGGGAATTCTTTCACATACCGAGATAAAGAAGATAAATGTCACAGGAGACAAACTGGTCTATGATAAAAAAACAGAAAGGGAGGTAACGAGGCTATACAATGTTAAAGGGGTGCCAACGGTTGTCTTTGTGGATTCCACAGGGCAGGAGATTTTCAGGGTGCCTGGACTTCTTAGTAAGGAGGATTTCAAGGACATACTGTGTAACTATGTAAAACT
>CAZIIE010000021.1:13247-18678 GCA_964539375.1 uncultured Nitrospirota bacterium
GAAAGGAGGTGCGAGGATGCAAAAAAACAAGGAAGGCTTAAAAACTCTGATGGTTTTGGTAGTGGTTCTTGGCTTTGTTCTAACGCTGTCTGTCTCTCAGGTGTTTTCCTCTGACAGGACAAAAGAAGGTAGAAAGATCTGCACAACCAGAAAACTTGGTAATTGTGTCTCCTGTCATTATCTTCCCGATGTAGAATCTCCTGGTGATGTTGGGCCCAATCTGGTAGAAGCAATGAAGCACTACACAGAGGCAGACAGAGACATTGTCAGGCAGTGGGTCTATGATGCAAGGAAGTTTAATCCTGATACCATTATGCCCCCCTTTGGTCCTAACAAGCTTCTTACGCCTGAACAGATTGATGCTATCGTTGACTACCTCTATTCATTGAAAAAAACAGCAAAGTGAGGGCTCTTCAAAACAGACAAACACATAAGTTATTAAGGAGGAAATATGAAAGAGAAAAACAGGATATCAAGAAGACAGTTTCTTATAATGACAGGGCTTGCAGCCGGTGCTATACTTACATCTCCTTCAGTTGATGGATTGCTAAAGTCATCCGTTGCTGAGGCTGCAAAACCTGAAAAAGAGGACATAAGGGATGTACTTAAAAGGTTCTTTGATGATAGAAAGATCAACTACTCAAGGGTCAAACTTAAAACCCCAATTATCGCAGAAAACGGTGCAGTGGTCCCTATTACGATCAAATCAGACCTACCCATGGAAAAGGACCATTATGTAAAGAAGATCTATATCTTTGTTGACAAAAACTACCATCCCTTCACTGCAAGTGCTGAGCTTACACCTGCAAACGGTAAGGCTGCCCTGTCTTTGAGAATCAAGATGCGTAAGACCTCTAATGTAAGGGTGGTGCTTGAGACCAACAAAGGTGAACTTTATGGTGCCAAGAAACTGGTTAAGGTAACCATTGGTGGTTGTGGAGGATAAAAATTAACTTAAAAACATAAGGAGGAAACATGGCAAAGGGAATTGGAAAAATAAAGATAAGGCTTCCAAGGAGATACCATAAGGGTGATGTTATACCTGTTAAGGCCCTGATTACCCATCCAATGGAGACAGGCTTCAGAAAGGACAAAAAGACAGGAAAGAAGATTCCAGCCTATTACATCAACGATGTCAGTGTTTACTATGGAGGCGAGTTAATCAGCCATATGGAATGGACCATAGCAGTAAGTGCTAACCCCTTTATGACCTTCTATCTGAAGGCTGACAAGGCTGCTCCGCTGAAGATAGTCTGGAAGGACATAAAGGGTAAGGTCTTTGAAAAAACAGTTCAGATAAAACCACAATAAACCCAAGGAGGTCACGATGCAGGGAAAGACTATTAAGCTTATATTATGCCTTGCCATACTCCTGGTTCCGATTACATTCTTTAAGATTGTTAAAGCAGAAGAGGAGATAAAAGAATACGAACCAAATTGTACATATGAGGAATATGAAAAGATATACCTGGATTTCTACGGCAACTCTACACAGGAGATGGCTGAAGAGGGCAATCCTGCAGAGCTTATGCTTGATGATGGAGAGGAGCTTTTTCACAAGGTAGAAGGCACAAAGGGAAAATCCTGTGCCAGCTGTCATGGTGAAAATGGTGAAAAACTGAGGGGCGTTGCTGCACATTATCCCAAATACGACCCATCTATTAAGGGCATCAATACAATACCTTACCAGATAAACCGTTGCAGAACTGAAAAGATGGGTGCTAAACCATTAAAATACGAGTCATATGACCAGCTTGCTCTCACACTTTTTGTCAAATCCCTCTCAAACGGTGTGCCAATCAATGTAAGTATTGATGGTCCTGCTAGACCTTTTTACGAAAAGGGTAAACGGTTTTACTATACCCGTATGGGGCAGTGGAATTTTAGCTGCGCCCTATGTCATGTAAAGTATGCCTGCAAAAGGGTCAGGACAAATCTTATGTCACCAAATCTACACCATGCAGACCACTGGCCTTCTTACAGGCTAAAATGGGGTAAAACAGGTTCATTGCACAGAAGGTTTAGAGGATGCATGAAAAACATGAGGGCTAAGCCATTGCCCTATCAAAGCGAAGAATACCGCAACCTGGAACTCTATTTGACCTATCAGGCTAATGGCCTACCTATTCAGGTACCTGGCATGAGGATGTAACAAAACTATTTTTAAAGGAGGCGCTATATGAGTGTCAGCCGAAGAGAATTTATCAAGATGCTATCACTTGCAGCAGGCGCTACCACTGTGCTTCCGCCTTCAGTGCTTGCAAAAAAACTATCAAGTGAGAGTCTGCTTGAGTTCAAGCCAAAGGGTAACCTGACAATACTTCATACAACCGACAGCCATGCCCAGCTGGTTCCTATATACTACAGGGAGCCAGATACAAATATCGGGGTTGGAGTAAACAAAGGAAAGCCCCCACACCTTACAGGTAAGGATTTCCTCAGACACTTCGGTATAAAACCGCATAGCCTTGAGGCCTATGCCTACACAAGCGACGACTTCCTTGCGCTTGCAAAGGAATACGGAAAGATGGGAGGGTTTGCCTACATTGCCACATTGATAAACCGCATAAGGGCTGAGCGAGGCAATAAGGTCCTTTATCTTGACACCGGTGATACCCTTCAGGGCTCGGCTGTCAGCATGTGGACCCGTGGTGAGAACATGGTAAAGGTCTTAAACCATCTTAAATGCGATGCAATGACAGGTCACTGGGAATTCACCTATGGGGAGCAGAGGGTCCAGGAACTGATTGATATGATGAACTTTCCCTTTGTTGCTCAGAATGTGTTTGATGCAACCTGGGGCGACAGGATCTTCAAACCCTATGTGATTAAGAGCGTAAATGGCCTCAGTGTTGCCCTTATAGGGCAGGCATTCCCCTACACACCTATTGCAAATCCAAGAAGGTTTATCCCTAACTGGTCCTTTGGAATCAGAGAGGAGGAGATGCAGGAGGTGGTTGATGAGGTAAGGTCAAAGAAGGTTGACCTTGTGGTGGTTCTTTCTCATAATGGAGCAGATGTGGACAAAAAGATGGTAAGCAGGGTAAAGGGGATTGATGTGATACTTGGTGGTCATACCCACGATGGAGTGCCAAGACCCATGGTGGTTGGAAACACCCTGGTTATTGCCTCTGGTTGCTATGGAAAGTTCCTTTCAAGGCTTGACCTTGAGGTAAAGGGCAGAAGGATAACCGATTACTCCTTCAGACTTATCCCTGTGATGTCTGAGATGATAGAGCCTGACAGGGAGACGGAAAAACTTATCAACGAACTGAGGGCACCCTATAAAGAAAAACTTGACGAGATAGTCGGTACAACCGAGACCGTGCTTTACAGAAGAGGCAACCTGGACGGAACCTTTGATGACCTGATATGTGAGGCACTGGTTGAGCATTATGATGTTGATTTTGCCTTCTCCCCAGGCTTCCGCTGGGGTAGAACCGTGCTCCCTGGCCCGATTACTGCAGATGATGTCTATTCCCAGACCGCCCTCACCTATCCAAACACATACAGGGCAAAAATTAAGGGCTCAATGTTGAAAGACATCCTGGAAGACATTACAGACAACCTCTTCAACCCTGACCCTTACAGACAGCAGGGTGGTGATATAGTGAGGTCTAAGGGGCTTGAATTCAAGATCGTTGTTAATGAAAAGATGGGTAACAGGATTCAGGACCTCAAGGTTCGGGGAAAACCTGTTAAGCCCGATGCTGAGTACAGTTTTTCAGGCTGGGCATCCATGGCACCCCAGTCAGGCCCACCAGTGTTCGACATTGTGCTTGATTATATAAGGAAAAAGAAGACCATCAGGGTGAAGTTAGACAGACCCGAGATTGTGCTTTAGAGAGACGACCTCTGCGGGGTGCAGGGTACAATCCCCACCCCGCAAAAATAGGTTATAATGTTTTATGAAAAAAGGCAGCCACTTTTTTATCGTATTAATCTCTTTTTTTATCCTTTTTCTGGCAGAAAACTGCCTTGCAAAAGCAACTCTTAATCTCCTGATCATACCCCTTGACTCACCTTCCGTAATGTACAAAAGGTTCCTTCCTCTGAAAAACTATCTGCAAAAAAAACTAAACACAAACATTGAGATGCGCATTGCCCAAAAAAGCTCCATGGTCTTAAGGGCACTGAAGGACGGCTCTGCTGACATCGCCTACCTCTGCCCTACCCTTTATGTGGAGGCCAGAGACTCCATAGCCATTGAGCCCCTTGTTAAGCTCCGTGTTAATGGAAGTTCCTACTACAGAAGTGCCATCCTCGTAAGGGAAGACTCCAGCATCAAAAAGACCATTGACCTCAGCGATGGCAGCTTTGTCTATGGCCGATATGCCTGCCCTGGCTCAGGACTCCTGCCAGAGATAATGTTAAGGCATGTGGGCATTACCGAGGAAAACATGATTGACATGGTAAAACTCGGCTCTGACCAGAGTGCCCTTACTGCAGTGCTTGCACGGATGTTTGATGCAACCGCTGTGGCCGATATGATTGCAACTGACTATCTTGACAAAGGGCTCAGGGTGCTTCGCTATTCCTACTCCATACCCCAATATCTCTTTGTTGCCCGAAGGGGTCTTGGCAGTAAATGGATTGGCCTTATCAAAAGGGCCATGATGTCAGTCAACCAGTCTGAAAGGAGACAGGAGATACTGAGAAGCATGGGGCAGGGGGTTGATGGATTTGACCCGGCCTTTGACCATGACTACGACATTGTAAGGGTTTTGATGAAAACCATCAATCCTGAAAAGGACTACTACTGGACTGAAGATAAAGGTTATATAAGGCTCTATGTGGAACCTGTATATTTTGAACCTGAAATCTTTGTTAAGCTCTCTCCACTGATAGGTTATCTTACCGAAAAACTCAATAAGCGAATTAAGGTGATAGTGCCGTCAGACATAAAGGAATTTCTCAGAATCCAGAGGACAACAAAGAAGCCGGCACTTTTTCTTGAAAACCATGCCCTTACACTGTCGCTAAGTAACAGGGGCTTTATCAAACCCATTGCTCCTGTTAAAATAAAAGGGCTTACTGAGCCAGTTAAGGGACTGATAGTGGTCAGGAGTTCTAACAGCATAAGAAAAATAAAAGACCTCACAGATGCACGAATTGGTGTGCCATCCAGGTACTCAGAAGGGGGGTATCTATCGCAGATAGGCTATTTAGAATCAAAGGGAATTTCCCCTGGAGAACTTAAAATCAAGAGTCTTGGCAGTTTTGAGAAGGTTCTGGTCGCTCTTTACAGGGAAGAGATTGATGCTGGTTTTGTAAGTCTTGCTGCATTGGAATCCATCAAGAAGGACATGGACCTCAGTAGATTCAGAACCCTGGCATCTGTGCCTTTAGAGAGTGCCTGGGTTATGTCTGCTTCAAGGGGAGTAAAACACTCAACGGTCAAAGAGCTTAAAACCGCACTTGATGGTTTTAA
>CAZIIE010000022.1:0-17816 GCA_964539375.1 uncultured Nitrospirota bacterium
ATCTCTGGCCATAGAATATAAAAATACTCACAAAGAGGTTAAAAAGTCAAGAAAGATGGAATTTTTTAATAATTTACCCACAAATAAAGATTTTTTATCTGGTGATTCAAAGGTACTCAAGGCTTACAAAGCGGCCTCTTTCACAGGCCCAAGCAGTGTAAGGGCAAACCTATCCTTACTTCCAAACAGCCTTTCCGATAACTCAACCACCTCTTTGAGGCTCACTCTATCTATTGCCTGCAGTATCTCCTCTGCTGAATAATGCCTGCCGTAATAGATCTCTTGCTTGGCAATGTTATTCATCCTGCCCGTGGTTGACTCCAGGGCAAGTAAAAGATTGCCCCTTAACTGTAGCTTAGCCTTGCTGAGTTCGTCCTCCTTAAGGCTTTCCTTCAGACCGAGCAACTCATCTACCAACACATCTATAACCTCCTGATATCTCTTAGGTGAGGTTCCCACATAAACACCAAAGAGGCCTGTGTCAAAATAGGAGGATACAAAGGAGTAGACATTGTAGGCAAGTCCCCGCTGCTCCCTTATCTTCTGGAAAAGCCTTGAGCTGACACCAGAACCAATAATTGAGTTAAGAAGCAAAATACAATACCTCAATTCACTTGACTGCTCAATCCCTTCAGTTCCAAGTAAAAGATGCACCTCAGCATGGTCCTTTTCATGGATCCTTACACCAGGATGAAAGAGGGGTTTTACCAAACTATTCCCTTGAGCTTTCTCCTCTATCTGACCAAGGGTCTCGTTTAATGCCCCTTCAAGCCTTTCTCTGTCAAAGTTACCTGCAGCAGAAACAACAATCTTTCCAGCATGGTAGTGACGGTCAATATATGAAAGGAGGGTTTCCTTCCTGAAGGACCTTACTGTCTCATCAGTGCCGAGTATCTTCTGACCGAGACTGTTTCCCCTCCAGGTAAACTCTGAAAAAAGGTCATGAATATAGTCATCAGGGGTGTCCTCCACCATCCTTATCTCCTCAAGCACGATCATCTTCTCTCTCTCCATCTCATCCTCGGGAAAGGTAGAGTTCAGGAAGATATCACTCAGGAGGTCAAAGGCCCTCTCCATATACTCATCAAGAACCTTGATGTAAAAGGTGGTGGTTTCCTTTGAGGTAAAGGCATTAAGGTCACCCCCGAGAGAATCAATCTCAAAGGCTATGTCTTTTTGAGAACGGCTGCTGGTGCCTTTGAAGAACATATGCTCAAGAAAGTGGGAGATTCCATTGATTTCAGGGCTTTCAAAGCGTGAGCCAGCCTTCACCCATATACCCATGCAGGCTGAATGGGTATGGGAAAGCTCCTCGGAAACAAAGGGAATGCCGTTTCTCAGATGGGTCTTTTTATACATTAAGGTCTGCTTAACGGCGAGATGAACTCTCCGCCTTCATGGCATCCTTTCTGCTAAGCCTCACCCTTCCAAGCTCGTCAATCTGAATCACCTTAACCATGACCTCATCTCCCACATTCAGCACATCGGTTACTTTGTTGATTCTCCTGTCAGAAATCTGGGAGATGTGTAACAGACCCTCAACACCAGGGGTTATCTCCACAAAGGCACCAAAGTCAACCACCCGCTTCACCTTACCGAGATAAATCTCACCAACTTCAACCTCTTTCACAATACCCTCAATGATCTCAATGGCCTTTTTGGCTGATGCCTCATCGGTGGAAACTATGTTTACTGTGCCATCGTCTTCAATATCAATCTTTACACCGGTCTGGTCTATTATGCCTCTTATAACCTTCCCACCAATTCCTATTATGTCTCTTATCTTTTCAGGCTTTACATGCATGGTGTACACCCTTGGGGCATAGGGTGAAAGCCTCTTTCTGGGGGCAGCGATTGTCTCTTTCATCTTCTGAAGGATATAAAGTCTGCCCCTCTTTGCCTGCTCAAGGGCATTCTGCATTATATCCGTTGTGATACCTGCAATCTTTACATCCATCTGAAAGGCGGTAACACCTTTACTTGTACCGGTCACCTTAAAGTCCATGTCCCCAAGATGGTCTTCCATCCCCATTATGTCTGAAAGGATAACCGTCCTGTCACCTTCCTTAATAAGCCCCATGGCAATGCCAGCTACAGGCACATCTATAGGAACACCAGCATCCATCAGAGCCATTGATGCCCCGCAGACCGTAGCCATTGAGGATGAACCATTTGATTCAAGTATGTCAGAGACCACCCTGATGGTGTAGGGAAATCTTTCCTTTGGAGGTATCAGGGGCTTTAATGCCCTCTCCGCAAGGGCTCCATGGCCTATCTCCCTTCTTCCAGGTGAACCAAGCCTTTTAACCTCACCAACGCTGAAGGGTGGAAAATTATAATGGAGCATGAAGGACTTAAAAGACTCTCCCTCAAGGGCATCAATCTTCTGCTCGTCCTCCTGAGTGCCAAGGGTTACAGCCACCAGGGCCTGAGTCTCACCCCTGACAAAAAGGGCTGAACCATGCACCCTTGGAAGAAAACCAACCCTGCAGGTTATAGGTCTTATCTCGTCATGTTTTCTACCATCAGGTCTGACACCTTCATTAAGTATCATTGAACGAACCGTCTCTTTTTCTATTTCATGAAAGATCTCCTTGATCTCAGAAGAACGGTCCTGCTCTTCAGAGTTAAACCTCTCAACCACCTCATCCTGAAGCTCCTTCAGGGCATCCTGCCTTTTCAGTTTTTCAGGAATCCTGATTGAACTGATAAGTCTATCCTTGATGTAAGCCTCAATCTCTTCTTTAAGAGACTGGTCTAACTGCTTTGGCTGAAACTCCCTCTTTGGCTTTCCACAAAGAGATACAAGTTCCCGCTGGATGGCATTTATTCTTTTTATTTCCTGGTGGGCAAACTCTATTGCCTTAAGGACAAGCTCCTCGGAGACCTCCTTTGCACCACCTTCAACCATCACGACCGCCTCGTCTGTGCCAGCCACAACAAAATTAAGCTCCAGCTCCTCGGACTCGCTCAGCTCGGGCATTGAAACCAGCTCACCCTTTAACAGCCCCACCCTCACAGCTGATATGGGCCCATTAAAGGGGATATCAGAGATCATCAATGCCGTAGACATACCGATAATGCCGAGTATATCAGAGGCATTTTCATCTCCATAGGAAAGCACAGACACTATTCCCTGGGTCTCACACTTATACCCGTCAGGGAAAAGTGGTCTTACCGGTCTGTCAATCAGGCGTGAAACGAGGACTTCCTTTTCTGATGGTTTGCCCTCTCGTTTAAAAAAACCTCCTGGTATCTTTCCTGCAGCGTAAGCCTTTTCCTGATAGTCTATGGTGAGAGGGAAAAAGTCAAGGTCTTCCTTTTCCTTCTTCTCGGATACACAGGTGGCAAGAACCACCGTGTCACCATATTTTAATACTGCTGCTCCATCTGCCTGTCGGGCTAACTCGCCTGTTTCAATTATAAGTTTTCTGTTTCTTAACTCAACTTCAACCTGATGTTTTCCTTCCTGAGGAATGGACCGTTCGGTCTCAACTTCTGACATATACCACTCTCCTTACTTTCTTAATCCTAAACGCTCAATGAGCCTTTCGTAACGCTCCTGATCCTTTCTCTTAAGATAGTTCAGGAGTTTTTTTCTCTGTGCCACCATCTTCAAGAGCCCCCTTCTTGAATGGTGGTCTTTTTTGTGGATTCTGAAATGCTCGGTCAGGTAGTTAATCCTTTCTGTCAAAATAGCTACCTGCACCTCCGGTGAACCTGTGTCACCTTCATGGGTCTTGAACTCCTCAATTATCTGCTGTTTCCTCTCCTTACTAAGTCCCACCTTACTCACTCCTTTCTTTATAAAATGTCTTTAAGAATAACATAGTTAAGCCCTTTCTGTAAAGGTAACAGGGTAATCGAATAAAACTTAGGTGGAGTTGGTCGTAAAAGTAACTCAAAGGGGAAAACACCCCTTTGAGGGGAAGACCCTCAAACATTATATAAGAATGTTAATTACTTATTTTGGGGACTTTGAAAGGATGCCTCTCGCCTTTATTTTTTTAACCTTCCTCAGAGGGCCCTTTTTAACTAATTGCTTCCTTATTGCTTTCCAATTTAGATTATATCAGAGCCTCTGGCAATCAAAGAGGTTATCCTCACTATTCTGTGTTAGAATTAGGATAATGGTCAGAGAGTTTATCATGCAATTAAGAAAAAGCAAAACCCTTTCGCCTCAGATTGTTTCCTATCATTATATCCCGCCAAAAAATCCTGTATATAAAAAACTTAAGCTTGAGAAACCATTGAAAGAGGTTCTGAAAAAGAAGGGGATAGACCGTTTCTGGTCCCATCAGGTGGAAGGTATTGAGCTAATAAGAAAGGGCAGAAATGTTGTAATTATGACCCCCACTGCAAGCGGAAAGAGCCTTGTTTATAATATTCCAGTTATAGAATCCATCCTTAAAGAGCCTGACACCCATGCCCTTTACATCTTTCCTTTGAAGGGGCTTGAGCAGGATCAGGTAAAAAATCTGAATGACCTCCTTACATCTGTGGGAATTGGCCAGAGGGCACGCAGAGGGGTGCTTAACCCTGCAGAGGTCTATGATGGTGACACAACAGCTTACAGGCGCAAAAGAATCAGAGAGAGGATGCCCCCTGTGATATTCACAAACCCTGATATGCTTCATCTTGCCATTAATGCCTTTCACACCAAGTGGGAGGACTTCTTTAAGACCCTCCGTTATGTTGTTATTGATGAGATACATGCCTACAGGGGTGTATTTGGTTCAAATGTTGCCCAGATACTAAGGAGGCTTAGAAGGATATGCAGTAGATGGGGCTCAAGCCCCCAGTTTATTGCAAGCTCTGCAACCATTGCCAATCCAGGTGAGCTTGCCCAGAGGCTTGTTGGACTACCCTTTGAAGAGGTGACAGAAAGCGGTGCCCCTCAGGGTGGCAGACATTTTCTGTTTATTAATCCCTTTGAAAGCCCCTACAGCCTTGCCATGAGGGTTTTTACAGAGGCAGTAAGAATGGGGCTTAAGACGATTGTCTTTACAAAGGCAAGAAAGATCACAGAGCTGATATATGCATGGTGTGTCAGGAGGGCACCTGAGCTTATCAGCAAAATAAGCCCCTACAGGGCTGGATTTCTCCCCTCGGAAAGGAGAGAGATTGAAAGGAGGCTCTTTTCAGGCGAACTCTCAGGTGTTATATCCACAAGTGCCCTTGAACTCGGTATTGATGTGGGTGGCCTTGACTGCTGTATTCTGGTTGGCTATCCTGGCTCCATATCAAGCACATGGCAAAGGGCTGGAAGGGTTGGCAGGCATGGTGAGGAGTCCCTTGTTGTGATGATAGCACTGCAGGATGCCCTTGACCAGTACATAGTTAAGCACCCTGAGATACTCTTTCAGAGGGCCTTTGAATCAGCCATTGTTGACCCTGAAAATGAGGTTATCCTGAAAAAGCACCTCCCCTGTGCAGCCTCAGAGGTATATCTTAGGGAAAAGGATGATGTTTATAGTATTGAAAAAATAAAGCCCATAATTGATGAGCTTGTTAAGGATGGCTCCCTTAGACCTGGCAGGAAAGGTGATATATGGTTTTCAGGGCTCAGGATGCCTCAGAGAGGGGTTGAGATAAGGGGGATTGGGGAGGTCTTCAGGGTGGTTGATAAGGAGGGTAACACTATTGGTGAGCTTGATGGTATAAGGGTATACAGGGAAGGATACCCTGGTGCCATATATCTTCACAGAGGCAGACAGTTCAGGGTTGAGGAGCTTCAGTTTGACAAAAAAAGAATCATTGCAAGGGAGGTTGATGTCCGTTATTACACCCAGACCCTGAGTGCAGAGCGGACAGAGGTGCTTTCTATAAAAAACAGAAGGAGATTAGGCAGATTTGAGATATTCAGAGGCAGCCTGAAGATATCACAGAGGGTGATAGGCTATGAAAGGAGGGATATCTTCAGTAGAAGGACAATCTCAAGGCACACCCTTGAACTACCCGAGTATGTCTTTGACACAGAGGGCCTATGGATACTGATTCCCGAGGATGTAAGAGACATTATTATTGAAAGGGGCTTTGACCTTGCAGGAAGCCTCCATGCAGCAGAGCATGCATCTATTTCAGCAATGCCCCTTTTTGTGCTCTGTGAAAAGATGGACATAGGCGGGCTTAGTTATTCAACATATCCTGATTTCAGGCTCCCCTGCATCTTTATCTATGATGGCTATGAGGGTGGAGTGGGATATTGTGAGCATGCCTTTTCTGTTGCTGATAACTGGCTTGAGACAACCCACAGGATGATAAAGGACTGCAGGTGTGAAGGTGGCTGCCCTTCCTGTGTACAGGACCCCCAGTGCGGTTCAGGTAACCAGCCCCTTGATAAGGAGGGTGCTTTAACCCTCCTGTCAATGATTATTCAGTGAGTTTCTACTATAAAATCTTCTCTTTTTGAAAGTCCTGTTGTGATAATATAGCGAAGCCCTCCGACCAGAGGTCGTGAAATAAGTACTCAAAGGGGTGAAGCCCCTTTGAAACCCCAAATAAGGAAAAGATTTTTATATTAAGTTTTTGAGGGGCAGAGCCCTCAAAGGGGCGAAGCCCCTTTTGAACCCCGATTATATATAATCCCCAAGTCATTATTGCAAAGGAGTATTTTTTCTGCTATCCTTAAAGTATATAAAGCGTCTTTTAACAAATGGGGGGCAAGATGAGGGTAAACAGTTCCAATCAAGAGCTTTTACTCAAAAAGGCAATCTCAAAGCTTCTTAAAAACAAGGAATATCATATTGCATCTCCTACCAAAAAGGAGCTTATGCTCAAAAAAGAGATTAACAGGCTTTCTAAAAATCTCTTTAAAGGAGGAAAGAGAGATGATAAAGACTGAGGACATAATGCACAGACGTCAGGCAGTGGAGCCTGACGCAACACTCAGAAAGGTTGCGTACAAGCTGATGTCCACTGGTTATCCTGGTTTACCTGTGGTTAATGAAAGACTGGAAATAATGGGGGTTCTTACCGAGCATGACCTCATCAAGGCTCTAAGAGAGGGTGCTGATATAGACAAGGCAAAAGCCTCAGAGATAATGAATAAAGAACCTGTAACTGCAGATATTAACACACCGGTTGAGAAGATTATAGATATGATGCTTCAGCACAGATTCACCATGATTCCTATAACAAGAAACAATCGTCTTGCAGGAATTGCAAGCAGAGACTCGGTTATAGAGGTATATACAGAACCAGGAATATGGAGCTACTATTCAGAACGGCATTGAAATACTCTAAAAGCAAAGCCTGTTCAAAGGGCTGTATATAGAAAGGAGGCAAATATGCCGGTTATAGAGTATGGCAATCTCAAAGTCGAGGTAGACGATG
Source organism: uncultured Nitrospirota bacterium (assembly GCA_964539375.1). Classification (GTDB taxonomy): domain Bacteria; phylum Nitrospirota; class Thermodesulfovibrionia; order Thermodesulfovibrionales; family JdFR-85; genus JAADIE01. The sequence continues at coordinate 7,336 of CAZIIE010000022.1, forward strand.
AGGGCTATCTGGTAAACTTTGACGACTGGAATGAACGGGTAGCCTGTGCACTTGCAGAAAGAGAGGGCATAGAGGAACTTACCAAGGAAAGACTTGAGATATTGAAGTTTATACGGGAATACTACAGAAAATTCAACTACTTCCCCATACTTAATGCCATCTGCCACAACGTGCATCAGCCAAACAACTGTGTATCAGAGCAGTTCCTTAGTCCTGTAGTGGCATGGAAACTTGCAGGGCTACCAAAACCTGACGACATGATCATAAACATTCTTCAGGGACAAACGCCTGATTAATAAAACAATGAAGGGCTTTGCCCTGAAAAACTCTCTTAATGTTAAGGAGTGGGTGATGGCAAAGAAAAAGGAGACATCCACAGAGGTTATAAAGTTTGAGCCTCTAAGACTACCCTCACCTTTTGAAGAGATGGTCTGGTGAACTTATGAGGTAACAGCTTTGCCGGTTTTTATAATTGTTACCAAAGCTGAGGATGCCAGGACCGAGGAGGCAGAGACCCCTTAATTTCTTATCGTATATATAACATTATTCTCAATGTATAAAAACATTCTCGCTACAATAAATGAACACCTCAACTCCGAGGTGACTGCAAGGTATGCGTTAAACCTCGCTCGTGTATGCAATGCCCGTTTTGTTCTTACCTTTATTGCAGAAAAAAAGCTGACAGAAGGGGATATTGAAACAGCACACAGGTCACTCCATAAACTCTTTGAAGAGGCAAGGGATTTGGGACTTCAGGTAGAAAGTATCAGCCTCTCAGGCGAGCCATTAAAGGAAATGAAGAAGATAGTTATAAAAGAGGATATAGACATTGCCTTTATCTCTACAAGGAAAGAGGATATAAAAAAGCGATTCTATGCAGGAACCACGGCAAGAAGGCTTCTGATTGGGCTGCCATGCTCTGTGGCAATGGTAAGAGTAGTTCATTTTGGAAAGGTTCATCCCCGTAAAATCCTTGTCCCCTTAAAGGCAAGGATTCCCCATCTCAAAGAGAGGGCATTTTTTACTGCCAAGATGACAGAGGCCTTTGGGGCAAAGGTTTATCTTTTTCACTGCACAATGCCTGAAGAGAGTTTTTTTCTTGGTAAGAGTCATCTTACCCCCCTACAATGGGGAAAAAGATTAAAGGGTGACCTGGCAGAGTTTATAGAACTACTTAAACAATCGGGGATTGAATCAGAAGACAGATTATCTACAGGTGCCACAGCGAAAAAGATCGCCCTTGAGGCATCATCAAGAAGGCATGATCTTATAATAATGGGAGCCAGCGAGCGTAGCCTCCTAACTTCCATACTGAAAGGTAACCCTGTAGAAGAACTCCTAAGAGAAACCCCTTGTAATCTCATTATACTAAAGTCACGGCATGCTGATTAATGAAATTACAATAGAAGAGGTATTCAGAAGACTCAATACCTCTGAAAATGGACTATCCGACAGTGAGGCAAAGAAAAGACTGTGGGAGTACGGACCAAATGAGATAAAAGAGGCTAAAAAGGCACCTCTACTTATGGAGTTTTTAAAACAATTCACCCACTTTCTTGCCCTCCTTCTATGGCTTGCTGCCGGGCTTGCCTTTTTCTCAGAGTATCTTCACCCTGGAGAGGGCATGTCCACCCTTGGGTCTGCCATAATAGGGGTAATATTCATAAATGCCATCTTCACCTTTGTGCAGGAGTACAGGGCGGAGAAATCAATCGCGCTATTAAGGAGGCTTTTACCCTATAAAGTAAAAGTGATCAGGGAAGGAAAGGAGAAAGAGTTACCTGCTACCGAGATAGTTGTGGGTGACCTTATTGTTCTCTCCGAAGGAGACAGGGTTCCTGCTGATGCAAGGGTGATTGATAGCACCTATCTCATGGTAAACAATGCACCCCTCACAGGAGAGGCACATCCAATTTCCTTAACCCATGAGCCCTGTTATGGAGAACTTATTGAGAGTAAAAACATCGTATTTGCAGGCACCAGTGTTCTAAGCGGAAGCGGTAAGGCTGTGGTATTTGCTACAGGTATGGGCACAGAGTTTGGACACATTGCCCGATTAACAGGCACTGTTAAAGCCGAATTGAGCCCCCTTCAGGTAGAGATTATAAGGCTCACGAGGATTATTGGTGTAATTGCCACACTGATGGGAATAGTCTTTTTCTTGTTGGGAAGAGTCATCGGTATGGGTTTCTGGGAAAACTTTATCTTTGCCATAGGAATAATTGTGGCAAATGTGCCAGAGGGTCTGCTTCCCACAGTAACCCTTGCCCTTGCAATGGGAAGCCAGAGGATGGCAAAAAGGAACGCACTGATTAAAAAATTAACCTCTGTTGAAGCCCTTGGTTCAGTAACGGTCATTTGCACAGATAAGACAGGCACCCTTACACAGAATAAAATGGAGGCAAAAAGCCTCTGGTTTAATAATGCCTTTGCTGATATAGGAAAACTTGCTGAAGCAGAGATGCTGAGCAGGATCTGTTTTCTCTGTAATAATGCGAAATATATTGAAGGCCATTACAGTGGTGACCCTACAGAGGTGGCGCTAATGAAGGCAGTAATGGGAAATGCTGATAAACCTCATGCTGAGCGATTATTTGAAATCCCCTTTGACTCTGAAAGAAAGTGTATGAGCACTGTTAATCTAATCGATGAAAAGAGATATCTACTAACAAAGGGAGCACCAGAACGTATTATAAATATCTCTACAGGTATCCTTATGGAGAATAAGGTAATTACCCTGGATGAAACACTGCGTGAAAAGATATTGGAGGCATATTATGAATTAACCGACAGAGGGTTAAGGGTGCTCGGATTTGGCTACCGTGTACTGGAAGATGAAGAAGAATTACACAAAGGAATAGAAAGAGACCTGGTCTTTACAGGACTTATTGGTCTTGAAGACCCTCCAAGACCTGAAGTACCAGAGGCAATCAGAAAGTGCCATGAGGCTGGTATAAGGATAATCATGATAACAGGGGATGGCACAAGAACAGCCCTTGCCATTGCAAGAGAGATCGGACTTTTAAAGGGTGAGCCTGTAGTGATTGAAGGTGATAGGTTCAGAAAAATGACCGACAGAGAGCTTAGAAATATTCTCTCTGAAAAGGAGGTAATTTTTACAAGAATGACACCTAAGTACAAGATGAGGGTTGTCTCTTTATTAAAAGAACTCGGGCACAGGGTTGCAGTTACAGGTGATGGTGTAAATGATGCACCTGCATTGAAAAGGGCAGATATTGGTATTGCCATGGGTATTACTGGCACGGATGTGGCAAGGGAGTCTGCAGATATGGTACTCCTTGATGATAATTTTGCCACCATAGTTAATGCCATTGAAGAAGGCAGGGCTGTCTATGAGAATATCAGGAAATTTATCAGCTACATCTTCGCTTCAAACATACCCGAGATAATCCCTTATATTGCCTATGTGCTTTTAAGGATTCCCCTTCCACTTACTATAATGCAGATACTTGCTGTGGATCTTGGCACTGATATGCTCCCAGCCCTTGCACTGGGTGCTGAGCGTCCCACAATGGAGCTCATGAAAAAGCCACCTCGCAGTCCTGATGAGAGGCTCTTGAATATAAAAATACTCAGCCGTGCCTATCTTTTTCTCGGACCCATTGAGGCAATGGCAGGAATGTTTGGATACTTCTATGTGCTCTACAGTAACGGCTGGCAATGGGGCAAAATGCTCCCATCTGCTGACCCTGTCTATATGGAGGCCACCACCGCCTGTCTCACAGCGATTATCATTACACAGGTGGCAAATGTGTTTGCCTGCAGGTCTTTCACAGAGTCAGTATTCAGGATTGGGTTTTTCACAAACAGGCTGATATTTATTGGCATTGCCTTTGAGATACTCTTTCAGCTATTCATTGTCTATCATCCATGGGGTAACAGAATATTCTCAACCCATCCTGTAGATATCAACATATGGCTCATACTACTGCCCTTTGCATTTGTTCTCTTCGTAGCAGAGGAGATGCGAAAGCTATATGTGAGAAGATATGGGATATAATATTTATTAGGAGTAAAAAGTGGGTAGGATAGTTGCTATAGAGGGGAGTATTCTGGATGCGGTCTTTCATGAAGAAGACAGACCTTTCCTGAATGAGGCATTAATCGTAAAAACAGAAAAACAGGATATACTCTTTGAGGTTCATCAGTATATAAACAGAGAAACTGTCAGGTGTATAGCCCTTGGTAAGACCCAGGGGCTCAGAAGGGGAATGGAAATTCAGCGAACAGGCAGATTCTTAGAAGTTCCAGTTGGAGATAGCTTACTTGGAAGGGTTGTAAACCTACTGGGACAGCCTATTGATGCTAAAGGCCCTGTTTCCTCAAAACATCGGCTCCCCATCCACAGAAAGGCCCCTACCCTTCAGAGCCAGATTGTTCAACCCGAGGTCTATGAAACAGGAATAAAGATTATAGACCTCCTCTGCCCCTTCATCAGGGGTGGGAAGGTGGGACTCTTTGGTGGTGCTGGGGTGGGCAAAACGGTGCTCTTAATGGAATTTATATACAAGGCTGTTAAGGTCTACTCTGGTGTCTCTGTGTTTGCAGGTGTGGGAGAGCGTATCCGCGAGGGGCACGAACTCTATGAGGAGATGAAGAGGACAGGGGTTATTGATCACACTGTTATTGTGCTTGGTCAGATGAACGAACCCCCTGGGGTAAGATACAGGGTTGCGATGACAGCCCTCAGCATATCTGAGTTTTTCAGGGATGAAATGGGAAAGGATGTTCTACTTCTTATGGACAATATCTACAGGTTTGTTCAGGCAGGCACAGAGGTGTCTGCATTACTTGGAAGGATACCGTCCAGGTCAGGTTATCAGCCAACCATGTTTTCCGAGATTTCAGAGATAGAGGAAAGGATTACATCCACACAAAAGGGCTCTATAACATCGGTTCAGGCGGTCTATGTGCCAGCAGATGATATTACCGACCCTGCTGTTACATCTATTATGCCTCACCTCGACACGGTCGTAATACTTTCAAGGACAATAGCATCAAAGGGCCTGTACCCATCGGTTGACCCTTTAAGGTCAAGGTCAAAGCTCTTAAGTCCTGACCTTGTGGGAGTTGAACACTATGAGGTTGCTAGGGCAGTAAAGGAAACCCTTTCCAGATATGCCGAGCTTCAGGACATTATCGCAATGCTCGGGATTGATGAACTCACACCCGAGGACAGGCTTCTGGTAAAAAGGGCAAGAAAGCTGGAGCGATTTCTCACACAGCCCTTTTTCCTCACAGAAGCCTTCACAGGCAAGCCAGGTAAACATGTTGCATTGAAAGACACCATCAGAGGTTGTAAAAACATACTTGAGGGCCGCTACGACGATGTGGATGAAAGAAGATTCTACATGATCGGCTCTGACAGGGATATATAGATGTTCAGGCTGAAAATACATATTCCCTCTGCTACTGTGTTTGATGAGGATATAGACTTTTTAAGAGCCCAGGACAGTACTGGCTCCTTCAGCATACTTTCAAGACACACAGATTTTCTTACAATCCTCAGACCATCGGTGCTGATTATAAAAAAGAAAGGAAAGGAACTGTATTTTGCCATCAAAGGCGGGATTCTTTCCTTCAGGGAAAACACTGCAACCCTATCCACTGAAAGCGCCATCAAGGGAGATACCCTTGAAGAACTCCATAAACTGGTTCAGGAGCATTACCTGAAGATTACCGAAAAGGAAAGGATGCTTGGAGAGACTATAACAAACATGGAACGGGGCTTTCTTAAAAGGCTCGTTGAACTTGAGAGGGAATATGGATAAAAAAAGGCAGGAAGATGAGTTTGCTGAAAGGATAAAGAGACATTCAGATCTTTTGAGTCGTTTCAGAGGGAAAGGAATGCTCTGGCATTCAATAGCAACCTTTGGTGTAATAGGATGGATGATTGCCCTTCCCACTGTCATGGGTGCATATCTGGGTAAATTCCTTGATTCAAAAACCACCGGTCCGGAGGGAATATCCTGGACCATAACAGGCATACTGATAGGGCTTGGAATCGGAATTTATACGGTGTGGAGATTCTTTTTTTACAGGAGACGCAGATGATATACACATCCTGCATTGGATATCTGCCCCTGGGCCTATTACTTGGGCTTTTATATTATCAACATATCTGGCTTGAGGTATGCGCCCTTAAAGGCGGTAATCCTCCTATTCTGCTCAGGTTCTGGTTTCGCTTTTCATTGCTTGCGCTATGCCTTGCCCTTTTGTTTTACTTTCTGCCACAGGCAGTGCCCTTTATGGCTACAGGTATTGTCCTTTCAAAACCGATCTATATCTATATGAGAAAAAAGAGCATCTTTGAGGTATTAGATGGAAGGTAGCCTATTTTCAAGGGTAATATTTAAAATCGGGCCCATTCAGATAACAGAGGTCATACTTACATCATGGGCTGTTATAGCAGTGCTTTGTCTTTTTAGCGTTTTAATCACCAGAAGGTTGAGTCTCTGGCAGCCAGGAAAGCTACAGGTTGTGGTTGAATCCATTGTTGAGGCAATAGCAGAAACCATCGAGAAGACCCTTAATGCAAACCCCTGGCCCTTTGTTCCCCTTGTTGGAGGGCTCTGGATTTATATCGGCTTTATGAATCTGGTAAATCTGCTTCCAGGGCTACATAACCCGACAAGAGACCTTGCCACCACCACAGCACTTGCCTTTGTATCCTTTATGTCAGTTCATTACTACGGTATAAAGCATCATGGACTATCGGGATATCTGAAGCATTATCTTGAACCTGTTTTTATCCTTGCACCCTTTAATCTCTTTGGCGAACTCTCCAGGTCAGCAGCAATGGCAGTAAGGCTTTTTGGAAACATGCTTAGCTGGGAGATGATTGTGGCCATCCTGCTTGTGCTTGCTGGATTTCTTGTGCCTGTGCCGATAATTATACTGAGCCTTGTTGGTGACCTTATACAGGCATATCTGTTTGGAGCACTTACACTGGTGTTCATTGCAGGAAGCATTCAGACCATTGAGCATAAGGGTTTTGTGATAACAGAAACCGAGCAGACAGGTGAATAATTATGAGGCTCGTTATTATGAACCATTGAACAGACTCAAAACAGAAAGGAGGAACCATGGATGCATTAACCATTGTAATTGCGGTCTCTATCTTTACTGCAGGCATAACCATTGCCATTGGTGGTTATGGCCCTTCAAGGGGTGAAGGTGAGGCACTTACAAAGGCCATTGAGTCAATTGCCCGTCAACCTGAGGCTACCAATCAGATTATTCGAACTCTCTTTGTGGGAATGGCCATGGTTGAATCGGTTGCCATATACTGCCTGGTCATCTCGCTGATAATACTTTTTGCAAACCCACTGCTTGGCTATCTCGTTAAATAGGACAGGGACAATGTTTAACTGGTGGACCTTTGTATTCCAGATAATAAACTTTGCCGTAGTTGCCTACCTGCTTTACAGGCTTCTTTTTAAGCCTGTAAGGGAGATTATACTTAAGCGGCAGGAAAAACTGAGTTCTGAAAGGGATACATTAGAGAAGGAAAAAAACAGAATCATAGAACTAAAAAGGGAGCTTGATGAAAAACTGAATAAACTGGATGAGCTGAAAAAGACAATGATTGAGGAGACCAGGGCTGAAGCACAACTGGAACGAAAGAGAATCCTGGAGGAGACCTCAAAAGAGATAGAGGCAAAATGGAAGGGCCTTGAAAAACAACTTGAGGAAAGGAGGAAAAAACTTCAGGAAGAACTTAAAAAGGAGGCAATTGAACTTGCAGGTGAACTCTCCAAAGGGCTACTTACATCACTCTGGAATGAAGGGCTAAATGAAAGCCTTATTAACAGAACCCTCGGAGAGATAAAATCGCTTAACAGTGAGGCGATTGAAGAAATCCTTGCCGGTTATAAGGGGTGTGCTGTTGAGGTAGTTTCTGCCTCAGAACTAAGTGAGCAGATAAAAAGGGGCATCACAGAAACTCTGAATCATGTCTTTAGTTGTCAGACAGATATTACCTACAGGGTAGTGCCTGAGTATATAGGTGGTGTAGCAATAAGGGTTAATAGCAGGGTTTTTGATGGCACGGTGCTTGGAAACATTACCCGTGCTTTAGAGACACTAAGGGGTCATCAGCCATGACTAACAGGTCTTTAAAAGAGCTAAAAGAAAGACTCAAGGGCTTTCCCTTTGGAGTCCATATAGAAGAGGTGGGGTTTGTTGAAGATGCAGGCGATGGTGTTGCACGCATCTCGGGGCTTTCCTCTGCAAGATACAACGAGCTTGTATATTTTGAAAACAGGAACTATGGAATAGTCTTTTCACTTAAACCTGACATGGTAGAGGTGGTGATAGTTGGAGAGCCTGATGCTGTTAAGGCAGGCGATACCGTAAGGCTAACAGGCAAAGTTCTTTCTATCGGTGTAAGCGATGAGGTGCTTGGAAGGATTCTTGACCCCCTTGGCAGACCTTTAGATGGGCTGGGTGAGATAAAAGAATCCGAACTCATGCCCCTTGACAGGGATGCCCCTCCCTTAATAGAGAGAGACTTTGTCAAAGAGCCCCTTTATACAGGCATAAAGGTTATAGACTCCATGCTCCCCATTGGAAGGGGGCAGAGGGAGCTGATTATTGGTGACAGTGGCACAGGCAAGACCGCCCTTTCAGTGGACACCATAGTAAATCAGAAAAAATCGGATGTAATCTGTGTTTATGTTGCCATTGGCAAAAGGAAGGCTGAGGTTGCTCGTGTCATAGAGGAACTAAGAGCCAACGATGCACTGAAATATACCGTAATAATTGTAGCTGATGCCGGAGACTCCCTGGGTCTTAAATATATTGCCCCCTATGCTGGTGTAGCAGTGGCAGAGTACTTCATGTTAAAGGGGAGGCATGTACTTGTCGTGTATGATGACCTGACAAGACATGCCGATGCCTACAGGAGCCTCTCCCTCCTTCTGCGCAGACCACCTGGAAGGGAGGCATTTCCTGGAGACATCTTCTATATCCATTCAAGCCTTCTTGAAAGGGCAGCCCGAAGGCATGAAAATTTTGGTGGGGGCTCTATCACAGCCCTTCCCATTGCAGAGACCTATGCAGGAAGGCTCACTGCCTATATCCCCACAAATCTCATATCCATTACCGACGGACAGATATTCCTTGACCTTAACCTGTTCAACAGTGGAGTTATTCCTGCTGTTGATATAGGAAGGTCTGTATCAAGGATTGGTGGAAAAACACAGAAACCTGCCATGAAACAGGTGGCAGAAAGACTTAAGTTAGATTATGCCCAGTTTCTTGAAGTTGAGATATTCACAAAGTTTGGAGCAAAGGTGGAGGAAGAGACAAGGGCATTGATAACCCGTGGACAGAGGTTAAGGGAGGTTCTTAAACAGCCGAGGTTTTCAAGCCTTGGGCTTGCAGAACAGGTGGTTGTCTTTTTCATGCTTAATGAAGGCTTCCTTGACGGCATAGAGCTTCAGAATGTAAGGGCCTATGTGGAGGATAATCTGCGAAAAGTAAAAACTGAAATGCCAGAGATAATTAAAGAGATTGATACAACAGGAGAACTTACATCAAAGATAAAAAGCAGATTAACTGAGTTTTTAAGCAGGGTGGGAAGATGACCGACATTACCCTTGAGGGTATTGAGTCACGCCTAAGGGCACTTAATAGCATAAAGGATATTGTAAGCTCCATGAAGGCCCTGTCAGCACTTTCTATTAGAAAGGCAGAGGCAGTTCTTCCGAACCTGCGAATCTACGCAGAAAATATTGAAGATGCGATGGCTCAGATGCTCCATTACTTCCCCGAGGCATTGAGGGCCATTTCAGACACCGAGGGCAAAAGCCTGATCGTTGTTTTTTGCTCTGAACAGGGCCTATGCGGTCTTTTTAATGAAAAAATAATAACAGAGGCTCAAAACAGCATCAATGAGCATGTAGAAGGAATAGTAGTGTCTGGAAGAAAGGGGGTTGATGAGGCAAAGGCAAGGGGTCTCCCAGTAATGCTTGGCCTTGGAAGCCCTGTAAGCGTTGATGGAGTGGATATCAGTGTAATGAATCTGACAAGAGAGCTCTTTAACTTTTATCAGCAAGGCCGTTTCCAGCAACTATACCTGCTTTTTGCCTATCATCGTAGAAAGGGTGATTATCGGATAATACGACAGAGGGTGCTACCGCCACCACTAAAAAGGATTGCAAAAAAGACCAGATCAAAAAGGCCTCCCCTTATTTATATGAAACCAGAGGAGATTATGGAAAACCTTCTTCAGCAGTTTATCTCGGTATCCCTTTATAAGGCATTTGTTGAGTCCCTTGCAAGCGAGAATGCCTCCAGGCTGCTCAGTATGGAAAGGGCATCAAAGGCAATAGAAGACAGGTTTTCAGAGCTATCAGAACTATACAATTATCTCAGACAGGAAGAGATAACAAATAAAACAATCGAGATTATAAGCGGCTTTGAGGCATTAAGACCATGAAGATAATCCTTCTGAT
>CAZIIE010000023.1:0-17678 GCA_964539375.1 uncultured Nitrospirota bacterium
TTAGAGATTAGAATTTTAGAATTTAATTCATAAGGGGGTTAGACGATGTCCTTTGAGTACATCAGAGAGATTCCAAGGCCAGCAAAGGTCATAGAGGACCTTCCTCTTACTGAGGAACTTAAAAGGATTAAGGAAGAAAGAGACCAGGCAATCAAGGCTGTTCTTGAGGGCCGCTCCGATAAATTTCTTGTAATCATCGGACCCTGTTCAGCCCACGATGAAGATGCTGTCTGTGAGTATGTAAACCGCCTTGCCCGTGTGCAGGAGGAGGTAAAGGACAGCCTAATTCTGATACCAAGGATTTATACGAACAAACCAAGAACCACTGGCATTGGTTACAAGGGAATGGCTCACCAGCCCGACCCACTGAAGGAGCCGAACATTGTTGAGGGCATATATGCAATAAGGCGTATGCACATCAGGGCTCTCAGCGAGAGCCATCTCACTGCAGCCGATGAGATGCTTTATCCAGGCAATTACCCCTATCTGGAAGACATTCTCAGTTATGTGGCAGTGGGTGCCCGCTCTGTGGAAAACCAGCAGCACCGTCTTACCGTTAGTGGCCTTGATGTGCCCTCGGGCATGAAAAACCCAACAAGCGGTGACCTGACCGTGATGCTTAACTCTGTAAAGGCTGCCCAGGCACCCCATGTATTCAGCTACAATGGCTATGAGGTAAGAACCAGCGGTAACCCCTATGCCCACTGCATCCTGAGGGGTGCGGTAAACCAGTACGGTCAGAACATCCCTAACTACCATTACGAAGACCTTATCATGCTTTCAGAGCTTTATCTTGAAAAGGGTTATCAGAACCCTGCAATAATCGTTGATACAAACCATGCAAACTCCAACAAGAAATACCTTGAGCAGCCAAGGATAGCCCGTGAGGTGCTTGAAAGCCGCCGTTACTCCGAGACCATCTGCAGGCTTGTTAAGGGTCTGATGATTGAAAGCTACCTTGAAGACGGAGCCCAGAAGCCTGAAGAGGGCGTGTTCGGTAAGTCTATCACCGACCCCTGCCTTGGCTGGGAAAAGTCTGAAAGGCTGTTAAAGGAGATAGCTGAAAAGGTCTAATTGGCTAATGAAGTTCAGTGGGGCTGGCATGGCCGGTAGTCTTCAGGTAATCTTTAAGGATTGAAGCGGCTATCTCCTCTATAGCCCGGTTTGACACATCTACCACATGCCATTTAGGATGTCTCCTGTAAAGCTCCATACACCACTGCAACTCCTCTGATACAACCACAGGGTCAACATATTTTGAATCCTCAGGAAGGCCGAGCTGTTTGAGCCTGGCCTGTCTTAGCTGTACAAGGTTTTCCACATCAATAATCAGCCCGAAGACCCTGTTCTGGTCAACCCTGAAAAGCTGCTCAGGGGTCTCCATCTGGGGATGAAGGGGCACATTGGCAACCTTCCAGCCCTGATGGGCAAGATAGGTTGAAAGGGGTGTCTTCCCTGTTCTTGAAAGCCCCACCAGTATGAGGTCTGCTGCCCTGAGCCCCTCGGGCATCTTTCCGTCATCATGTTTAACCGCAAAGTTTATCGCCTCAATCCTCCTGTAGTAGTCCTCATCAAGAACATACTGCCCACCAGGGATACCCCTGGGCCTTTCACCGAGGAAAAGGGAAAGCTGCACAATCACATCACCAATCACATCTATTGCCTTTAACCCGAATCTCTGTGACTGGAGCAACAAAAACTCCCTCAGTTCAGGCTGAACAATGCTGAAGCAAAGAAGTGCCTCCTCCCTGGATGCACTCCTAACGATATCAATAATCTCTTCCCTCTTTCTCACCATAAAGTAGGACCTGATCAGCAGATGAGAGGCTGTGAACTGGGCAAGGGAGGCATTGATTATCTTCCTTAGTGTCTCACCGGTTCCCTCAGCAACGAGGTAAAGGACCTTCCTTTTCCTTCTGCCCTTTAGAGCCATTTTCTCTCCTTAAAATCTAAGCGGGCAGTACCCCCTTTTAAACTCAACGGGGTAGTTTTTTCCAGAAAAAGAACTCCTCCATCGGTATCTTTGCAATCCGATGGGCTGACTCAAGGCCAAGCGCCCTTTCAAGCTTTATCTTTTCCTCCACCGAAGCCACCATCTGTCTGGTCAACCTGACCGCATCAGGGTTCACTGACACAGAGGTGCATCCACATCTTATCATGAACTCAAGATAATCAGGATAGACACTCGGAGCCTGACCACATATGGAAGTGGTGACGCCGTAGCTTCTGCAAACCGTTATTGTATAGGCAATTGCACGAAGCACTGCCAGATTTCTCTCATCATAAATCTCCTGCACCGATGCATCGTTTCTGTCAACACCAAGCACAAGCATGGTAAGGTCATTTGTCCCGAAGCTCACACCATCTATTCCCTCCCTGCAGAACTCATCAATCATAAAGCAGGCACTTGGCACCTCCACCATTATCCAGAGCTGGAAGTCCTTTTCCCTGCGGTTGTCAAGCCCCTCCTGATGCATTATCTCCACTGTTTTTCTGAAGACCTCAAGGGTTCTGACAAAGGGTATCATCACCCAGACATTCCTGAAGCCCATCTCATCTCTAACCTTCTTTATCGCCCTGAGCTCAAGCCTGAAGAGGTCATCCTCTTTGACATACCTGAACTGTCCTCTAAAACCTATCATGGGATTAGGCCCCACATGGTCTTTTTCAAAACGCTCGCCCCCTGGCAGGGAAAGGAACTCGTCGGGCTTGAAGTCAAGAAACCTGTAAACCACTGGCTTTGGATAAAAGGCCTCAGCCACCTGGGCTATTCCCTTTGAGAAGGCATCAATCATGAGCTGCTGTCCTCCCTCCTGAATCAATAGCCTCGGGTGTTTTCCTATGCTTAGCATCATATGCTCTGCCCTGAGCAAGCCCACCCCATCGGCACCGGTCTCAGAGGCAACCCTGTCGGCAATCTCAGGAACCGAGAGATTTACATACACCTTTGTTGCGGTCACAACAGGTGGTGCTGTAACTGGGACTGCCCTTTCCTCTTCAGGCCCTTCCTTTTCAAGCCTTCCCTCAAACACAAGGCCCCTCTGTCCATCTACGGTCACAACCTGACCCTCTCCAAGCACCTTTGTAGCCCTTTCAGTGCCAACCACACAGGGCACACCGAGTTCCCTGCTCACAATGGCTGCATGGCAGGTCTTTCCACCAAGGTCTGTAATGATGGCTGCAGCCTTCTTCATGGCTGGCACCCAGTCAGGGGTGGTCATCTCGGTTACAAGCACCTCGCCCTCTTTGAACTCCGAGATGTCCTTTACATCAAGCACCACCCTTACTTTTCCAGAGCCATAACCAGGGCTTACACCAAGCCCTCTTATGAGTATCTGAGCCTCGCCCTCGGGTTTCACACTGACCTCCCTTTGCTCAGCCCCTTCTTTGCTGAACACGGTCTCAGGCCTTGCCTGAAGTATGTAGAGCCTGCCCTTACTGTCCAAGGCCCATTCAATGTCCTGACTGCAGTTGTAATGCCTCTCAATCTCAAGGCCATATCGGGCAAGCTCAACTATCTGCTTGTCTGAAAGGGCTGGTTCTTCCTGCATCTCTGAAGGCACATCCTCCCACCTTGTCCCTCCTCTTCTGTCATAGACTATCCTTCTTTTCTTCCTTGCAATAGACCGCTTTACAATGCTTAAACTCTTCTTTTCAACCACATACTCATCAGGGGTTATCTGTCCGCTTACCACAGCCTCACCAAGACCCCAGGAGGCATTAATCACTATCTTTTCCCTGTCACCTGTCACAGGCTCAATGGTAAACATAACACCCGAGGCTCTGGCATCAACCATCTGCTGAACCGCCACACTTATTAACACCTGGTCATGGGAAAAGCCCTTTTCTCTTCTGTAGACTATCGCCCTCGGTGTAAAAAGAGAGCTCCAGCATTGACGCACCCTCTTCAAAAGCCCCTTTCTGTTAACATTCAAAAAGGTATCCTGCTGACCTGCAAAGCTTGCACCTGGCAGGTCCTCGGCTGTTGCTGAAGACCTCACAGCCACAGCAAGCCCCTTTTTACCAACCCTTTTACAGAGCTCGTCATAGGCCTTAAGTATCTCTTTCTCCAGCCTTTCATCAATGGGCAATGACTCAATGAACTTTCTGACCTTTTCTGAACCCTCAGACAGGGACCTGGGGTTATCTATATCCACATCTGAAAGGATGGAGTTGATTCTTTCAAAGGCATTGTTTTTTTCAAGAAAATACCTGTATGCCTCTGCAGTGATTGCAAAGCCCTCTGGCACTGGCATATGGACTCTACTGTAAAGCTCACCGAGGTTTGCACACTTCCCCCCTACTTCAGGTATATCCTCCCTGTTTAGTTCATTAAACCATGCAATAAACCTTCCCCTTTTCATCTAATACACCCCCTTTCTTTTTAACCTGAGTCTATTGCTTTCCACAATGGTGTTTGCCACCTCCTCAATTGATGCATGGGTTACATCAATGACCTCAATACCCTCAAGCTCACAGAAAAGACGGTTTGAGTAGGAAAGCTCCTCCCTAATGTAGCTTAGGTCAGAGTAGTCAATACCCTCAACATACTTGACCCTTCTCCTCCTTATGTAGGAAAGCCTTTCAGCAGATATGGTAAAGCCGAACTTTGGCTTTTTAAGCCTGAAAACCTTCTCAGGTGGTCTGATGCCAAGCACAATGGGGATATTTGCCACCTTTAAGCCATAATTGCAGGCAAGGTAAAGGCTTGTTGGGGTTTTGGATGTGCGGGAGACCCCGAATATGAGCAGGTCTGCCCTGCCTATATCCCTTATGCCCTGTCCGTCGTCATGCTTGAGGGTGAAGTCAACCGCCTCTGCAAGCTGCAGGGATGTCTCCTCTACCCTTCTGAAAAGACCTGGTTTAAGCAGCGGGACCAGGTTCCACTGCATCCTTATCTTGTCTATTATCGGCCCTAACAGGTCAATGGCATAGATGTTCAGGGAATGCTGCCGCTTCCGTATCCATTCCCTTAGCTGGTCAGAGACAATGGAGTATATCACTATGCCCTTTAGCTCATCTGCCTTTTTCAGAACCCGCTCTACCTGCTCTTCTGTCTTTATAAAGGGATATTTTCTGTAGACAGGCTCAATCTGCCTGAACTGAACCAGCACAGCATTAATCACCGTCTCAGCAGTTGAACCTGTTGCATCGGAGACAATGAAGATATGCAGTTTTTTCTTGCCTACCCCATCCTGAGTTCAGGATATAACATTTCAGGTAAATTTGCAACGAGGTTTTAAAACATAAAGCCTACCCAAAAGCAGGTTTATCTTTTAAATCCCATCACTTAATGGGTTTAATGCCTTCCCTTGAGAAAAGCACTCGGGGATGTGGAGTTTGACATCAGGAAATTATGTGATATAATTAAGCTATAAATTATATTTTTAATATGGAAATTTTTTTATTATGGGAAAAGGGGCAATAATATTTGGAATTTTGGCACTTTTATTGATTTTATTTATCCCCCAGGAGGGCTATGCGGTTCAGGAGCACGCAGGTGCAGAGGGTCTTGTAGCCCATGAGCTTTCTCACCTGTTTTTTATACTGGTCTCTATGTATATGTTCTTTAAGCTATCAGAGAACTCTAAAAGCTCAGGGCCGAGGAGGGATTTAAGAAGGGCCTTTCTGTTTTTTCTTCTCTGGAACCTTATCACCTTCTCTACCCATATATTCAGAGAGTGGGTCAATCCTGGCTTTTTTAAGGGCAAATACCTCTATGCTGGCGATGTATATCATTACCTGTGGTATGGGGGCTCACTGACCGAACATATCTTTCTGCTCCTTGCTGTAGGGTTTTTCCTGAAGACCCTTTTAGACCTTAAAGAGCTGAGCATCAAGCAGGTAGATTCACATAAACAGCTCTAAGGCAGGGAAAATGAAGCTCTCATTATACCCGATATGGGTTGTGGATTTTACAGTATCAGCCCTGGTGATAGTTATCACCCTTTATGCCCTTAGGGTTGCCTACTGGCTTTACCGAAGACAGCCTGACATAACCCTTTACAAGTATCTCCTTCTTCAAAGCACAGCCCTTTTTGTCTTTGCCTCGGCAAGGGCAACTGGCCATATTGTAAAGAGGATTCTAATCCTTACAGGCCATTCAGCTCTGTGGCAGACGCTTTCTCCTTTAAGCGGAGGCATTAACACGCTGATGATTGCCATTTTTCCCCTTGTGGCACTGCTTTACAGCGACTTCAAGAGGTTTAACGACACAATAGCTGCCCTGAACAGGGAAAGAAACCGTTACAGAAAGCTCTTTAAATTCAAGCAGACCATCTTTGACTCCCTCATGCAGCCTGCAATGGTTATTAACAGGAACTTTGAAGTGGTTGATGTAAACAGGACCTATGAAAGCAACCTCTCAATTAAAAGGGAGCAGGTTCTTGGAAAGAAGTGCTACGAGGTTAGCCACGGCTACCAGGTGCCCTGTGAAAATCAGGGTGAGCCCTGCCCGTTAAGGGTTGTTGAGGAGACAGGCAGGGGTTACACCATCCAGCACACCCACAGGGTTAAGGGACAGAAGCGGATATTTGAGATAATGGCAACTCCCCTTTTCAATGAAAAGGGGGTTTTTGAGGCTATTATTGAGGTCTCAAGGGATGTTACCGATGAGCTCCTGGCCCAGCAGCAGAGGAAAAAGATGGAAGAGGAACTCTATGAGATGCGTAAACACATGGCCTTAAGGACAGCTATCGGGGGGATTGCCCATGAGTTTAACAACCTCCTTGCTGCAATACTTGGAAATGCAGAGCTGATGGCACTGAAGCTGGGAGAGGACTTCCCTGAAAAGAAAAGGCTACTTACCATCAAGAAATCGGCTGAAAAGGCCTCTGAGCTGATAAGGAAGATGATGCTTTATGAAAAGGCAGAGTTTTTCTCAAAGACCATGATAAATCTGAATCAGCTCGTTGAGGATGTTCTTTCAGAGCTTAAGGGCAGGTTACCTGAAAACATATCCCTTATATGCTCCTACGAGCCTGAAGAGCTTAACATCTATGCTGACCGAGGAAGCATCAAGCAGGCTGTAAAAAACATCTATCTTAACGCTGTTGAGGCCATGACTCCTGAAGGCGGTCATCTTACCCTGAGAACCTACAAAAGAGAGGTAAATGAGAATCATTACGCCTGTCTTGAAGTAAAAGACACGGGAAAGGGCATACCTGCTGAAAACCTCAGCAGAATCTTTGACCCCTTTTTCACCACAAAGGATGTTGGCGAGGGTGAGGGGCTTGGCCTATCGGTTGTAAAGGGCATTGTGGATGCCCATCAGGGTTTTATAGAGGTTGATTCAAAGCCTGGAGAGGGCTCAAGCTTTCATATCTGTTTCCTGAGCTTTTAATATCAGACAGCTGCCACTTTCTCCGCTACAGCTCTTACAGAGCCCTGTAACACCCTGGTGGCAGAGGGCAAAGTCATACCTCAGAGGGTCCAGAGGGTCAAGCCTCTTAAGGGACTCTGTAATCTCGGAGGCCATCTTCCAATCGGGGGTTTTACGACTGGTAAGGCCAAGACACTGCCCTATTCTTGCGATGTGTGTATCCAGGGGAATGATGAGCTGGTCTTTACGGAAGGAACTCCAGATACCAAAGTCAATGTCCCTGTCACGGACCATCCATCTAAGAAAGAGGTTCATCCTCTTACAGGCACCCTTCAGGGGGCTTGGAAAGAGAAAGGAAAACCACCTTCCTGTTTTAACCGAGGAGTTACTAACCCTGCTTAAGGCGTATCTGCGTATCCCCTCAATTGAGCTTGCCAGGGAGGTGCCATCAAAAAATCTGTAAAAGCCCCTCTCAAGGCTCCTGTATTCTCTTAAAAGACCTGAAAGAACATAGAAAAGCCCAAGGATATCCCCTTCAGTGTTAAATCTGTAATAGATTCCTTTAAAAACTGGTGCATCCCTTTTAAGGGAGAAGTTCAGGACAAACTCGTAGGGACTGCTGCCCACACGCCCCAGAATCTCCTCAAGCACTGCCTTGAAGGCTTCTATCCTTCCGTAGGACAGGGCAGCACTTATAAATCCAACCACCTCAATGTCCTCTGCCCTCTGATAACGATGGGGAAACTCAATGGGGTCTTTCAGGAGTCTTCCCCTGAAGTCAAAGTCCTCATAGAGTCTATCAAGATGGTGTTTAAGCCTCTGAAGGTGCAAAATGCACCTCCCGTGCCTTCAGGTCAACCCCATCAAGCCTGACCTTCAGGGTGGTGCCGATGCGGAAGAGCCTCTTTGTCCTCTTTCCCCTCAGGGTGAGGGAGTTTTCATCAAAGATATAATAGTCATCGGTGAGGTCGGAGACATGGATGAATCCCTCAACATAGAACTGACAGAGCCTTATCTTTATCCCCTGTGCAGTGACTGTAATCACCCTTGCATCAAACTCCTCACCAACCCTGTCCTTCATAAGCCATGCCCTCATGGCATCCACCACTGTTCGTTCAACCTCATCGGCCAGTCTCTCCTGCCTTGAGCAGTGAAAGGAGATGCTGCCAAGGTTTTCCTCAAGGAAGCGAAGATATTTTTCGGAGGGCATCACCTTATCCAACACCTCGGCAAGCACCCTGTGAACCACAAGGTCAGGATACCGCCTTATAGGGGATGTAAAGTGGGTGTAACAAAGGGAGGCAAGCCCAAAGTGGCCGAGGTTTTCTGTATGATACCTTGCCTGCTTGAGACTCCTGAGAATCATGTGGTTTACCACATCGGATATATTGGTCCCCTTTGTCCTTTCTATCAGGGCTGGAAGCTCCTTTGGTTTTATGGGCCCTTTTTTTATAATCCCTGCTGCCGAAAGAAACCGTGAAAGCTCCATCATCCTGTCCTCATCAGGTGGTTCATGGACACGGTAGATTGAGGGCACATCAAGGTGGTACAGGAACTCAGCCACCGCCTCGTTTGCTGCAATCATAAACTCCTCAATTATCATGTGGGCAAAGTTTCTTTCAGCAACAATGATGTCCTCAAGCTCACCCCTCAGATTCAGTAGCACCTCTGGCTCGGGCAGGTCAAAGTCAAGGCTTCCCCTCCTGAACCGTTTCATCCTGAGTATCTCACAGAGCTCACCCATAAGCTCAAACTCCTCAAGCAGCTTACTGTAACGGCCTCTCAGCCCTGGGTCTCTGTCAACCAGTATACCCTTTACCTGGGTATAGGTCATCCTTTCGTTGCTTTCAATGACGCTTTTATAAAACCTCTGGTCAAGGCGGTTACCATCCCTGTCAAAGTCCATCTCTACAGTGAAGGCAAGCCTCTTTTTCCTTGGTTTCAGGCTGCAGAGCTCCTCGGAAAGCTTCTTGGGAAGCATGGGAATAACCCTGTCAGGGAAATAAACACTGGTCGCCCTTTTTCTTGCCTCAAGGTCTGTTTTTGAGTTCCAGGGCACATAATACCCCACATCGGCAATATGCACAAAAAGGGTATAGCCAAAGTCTCTTCTGATGATAGATACAGCATCGTCAAAGTCCTTTGCCCTTTCTCCATCAATGGTGACAGTGGGAAGAGCGGTGAGATCCTTTCTCCTTTTAAGCTCCCTCTTAGGGATTTCAGGCAGGACTGCCCTTACCTCCTGATAGACATCCCTTGGAAATCTTCTTGGAAGGCTGAACTCATCTATCACAAGTTCAATATCATCAACAGGCCTTTCAGGTTCACCAAGAACCCTGATAACCTCAGCAGCAGGGGGTCTCTTTTCGGTGGGATAGCTTATAATATGGGCAAGCACAAGGTCACCATCCCTCGCACCCTTTCGGTGAGAGGGTGCTATGTATAGGTCAAAGTTGATGTCCTTTCTTTTTGGCTCAAGGTAGCACAGACCCCTCTGAACCTTCAGCGTTCCAACCACCTGTTTGTGGGCTCGCTCAAGAATCCTCAAGACCCTTCCCTCCCTTTTTCGCTCCCTTTCCACCCTTACAATAACCCTGTCACCCTCCATGGCACCCAGTGTGGCATGGGGAGGCACAAAGATATCCCTCTGTCCGGGCTCTTCAGGTATTACAAAGCCATAGCCATCCCTGTGGGCCTCAAAATAACCCTTAACAAGACGCATCTCCTCAGGCAGGCCATATCTGCCCCTGCGGGTCATGATAATGCTTCCCTCTTTGAGCATTCGCCTGAGGAGCTTTTTCAGGCTCCGAGCCTCTGCTCTGGAAAGCTCAAGGGAGGTAACAATCTCCCTGAAGGTAAGGGGGCGGCGTGACCTCTTAAGGAGTTTTACCACTATGTCCTTATCCTGTTTTTTTGCCTTTGCCATAAAACCTTTCCAGGATTATTATAACAGTTTCACTGAACAATCAAAGAAGACCTAACTCCTCAAGATAGCCCTTGAAGAGCTCAAGCCCCCTCCTGTGTTCGTCCGTTAGCTCGTAGGAAAGCCCCCTCCAGTATGAAACAATCTCCTCCTCACTCATAAAGCTTTCTCCCCTCAGACTCAGGGCAACAATTGGAAAGTTTTGCACTGAAAAATCCCTTGCCCTGTCAAGGTCATAAATAAAGCCTTTGAGGGCCTCCTCATCCACATCCTTTCTTGCAATCCAGAGGGCATAGACAAAGGGTAGTCCCGTCTTTTCATGCCAGAGCTTGCCAAGGTCGTAGCGATAAAAAGAGTCTGCCTCTATTGAGCCCTTAAGGGCATCATCTCCGATAAGAAGATAGGCATCGGCCTCCTTCATGCCTTCCCTGAGTGGTTTATCGGAGATCTTTAGGGTATAGTCCAGTCCGTAAAATCTCCTTAGTATCACCTCAAGGAGCAAAACCGATGTGCCAGACTGATAGGTGGAAAGGATGTTTTTTCCACCGAGCTGTTCAATCCTGTAGTGGCTGAAAAGCACAATGCTCTTTACCTCGCCGATTGAGCTTATAGAGTGCCCTTCTATGAGCCTGTAAAGGCTTCCATGTCTTAGAAACTCCACAGAGGAGGAGGGGCTTATATCTATCATGCCCTCCCTTATCAATCGGTTGACCTCGGTGGGCACACCCTCAATGAACTGATAGGGCATCACCCTTAAAAAAAAATAAAGGGGATAGAGGTTCAGATAGGGTATAAGTCCAATTCTCAATGGTTTACTCATCCTTTAATCCTTAAAAGCAGTCTATAGACAATCAGATAGGATATCAGGGCACAGACAACGCCCACCAGGGTGGTGCCCACAAAAAAGGGCCAGAGCAGAGACTTCAGGGCCCTGAACAGGTTTAGTATGTTGATTGAGTGAAAATCAATATCGGGCATGCTCTGTTCATAGCCGGTAATCTTTATTCCAAACCAGGTGCAAAAGGTGTATATGGGCACAATAGTCCAGGGGTTTGTAAGATAGGCACCTGACAGTGTGACCATCCTGTTAAGTCCCAGGAGGCTTGAAAGCACAAGAGCTAAAAGGGTGTGAAGTCCTATGAAGGGTGATAACCCGATAAAAACACCCAGGGCAAAGGCTGCAGCAATTGAGCGTGGTGAGCCCTTTATTGTAAAGATGTACCTTATATTATCCCTTATGGACAAAGTGCTCATACCCCCTGTAGCCAATGTTTTCAAGGGAGCCGTCCCTTCTTACAACACTCACCCCCTCAGCTTCTTTTACTATCTCTCCTATCCTGTAATAGCCCTTAAGCTCTGAAGAAGAGGTAAAAAGCAGCACATAATCCTCCCCTCCAGATGTAATCAGCCTGTAGGGTTCAATGCCCAGATAGGAGGTTACCTCCCTGAGGGCATCTGTCAGGGGGAGTGACTCTTCGTAAATCCTTGCCCCAACCCCTGAGGCATCACAGAGCCGCTTAAGGTCAATAAAGAGGCCATCACTTACATCAATCATGGCGGTTAGGGCTGAACAGTCCTTCAGGGGGTGTACCTCTGGCAAAAGGAGCCTTTTAAGCACCCTAAGGGCATGGTCCCTTTCAAGCCCAATATCGGGCAGACTGTTTTTTTCCACCTCCAGGGAAAAACCAATCCTTTTTAGAAGTTCAAGCCCTGCCATTGCCTCCCCTGTGGGTGCTGACAGGTATATAAAGTCTCCAGGTGTTGCCCCAGAGCGGGTAATAACCCTTTCAGTGCAGACTCCAAGAACAGTTGCTGTGAAGGTCATCAATGCTTCGGAGGCTGTCACATCACCACCTACCAGGCAGAGGCCATGCTCATTGATTGCTGTCTCTAAGCCATCAAGGAATCCATCAACAAAGGCCTTCTCTGTATCAGAGGGCATGCTCATATTCAGGAGCATAAACCCTGCCCTTCCACCCATTGCATAGATATCACTAACACTGGATGCCACAAGACGGTAACCAATCTGAAAGGGGGTAAAAAGGGAGCGTATGAAGTGGATATTTTCTGTGAAGGTGTCGGTGGTTATAAGGGTATTTTCAGTAAGGTTTAAAACTGCCGTGTCGTCTCCGATGCCTATGGGTACATCCCTTCCAGCAGGGAACCTCCTTTTCAGTTCCTCCAGAAGGGCAAGTTCACCCCACTGGGAAAGCCTCATTTCCTTTTACTCTTTCCTTTCCTCCCCGCCGCCCTCTTTTTCTTCAAAGGTTTAAGTGCAAGCTTTAGAACCTCATCCATCTTCTCAACAAAGATAAACTCCATGTTCTTTTTCACATACTTTGGTATATCCTCAAGGTCCTTTTCGTTTCTCTTCGGTATAATCACCCTGTTAATGCCCATCCTCTTTGCTGCAAGCACCTTCTCCTTCAACCCACCGATGGGAAGCACCCTTCCACGAAGGGTCACCTCACCGGTCATGGCGATCTTCTTGTCAACCGGTCTGCCTGTGAGGGCTGAGGCTATGGCTGTTGCCATGGTGATACCAGCGGAGGGACCATCCTTTGGTATGGCACCGGCGGGCACATGGATATGAAGGTCAACCTTTGAAAAGGTCTCCTCCTTTATACCAAGCTCCTTTGCCCTTGAGCGGACATAACTGAGGGCTGCCTGGGCTGACTCCTTCATCACATCGCCAAGCTGCCCTGTAAGGGTGAGGTTACCCCTTCCCTTCATTGTGGTTGCCTCCACATAGATAATCTCACCGCCTGTCTCTGTCCAGGCAAGCCCTGTAGCAACCCCTATCTCATCCTCCTTCATCTCCTCTTCAGGAAGGTATCGGGGTGCACCAAGGTACTTTGACAGGTTCTTTGCGGTGATCATATACCTCTTTTTCTTTCCCGAGGCTATCTGTTTTGCAACCTTTCTGCAGAGATTGGCAATCTCCCTCTCAAGGTTTCTGACACCTGCCTCTCGGGTGTACTGGGATATAAGGGTCTTTAGGGCTGAGTCAGCCACCTTCAGTATCCTTTCGTTAAGACCGTGTTCTTCAAGCTGCTTTGGAAGCAGGTAGTTCTTTGCAATGCCTAACTTTTCCTCCTCGGTGTAACCGCTCAGATAGATGATCTCCATTCTGTCCCTCAGGGGGCCAGGTATGGTATCAACCATGTTACCGGTAGTGATAAACATAACATTGGAGAGGTCAAAGGGCACCCCGAGGTAATGGTCAACAAAGGCGCTGTTCTGCTCAGGGTCAAGCACCTCAAGAAGGGCTGAGGAGGGGTCACCCCTGAAGTCCATTCCAATCTTATCAATCTCATCAAGCATAAAAACAGGGTTGTTCGTTCCAGCCTGCTTTATACCCTGAATAATTCTTCCAGGCAGAGCACCCACATAGGTCCTTCTGTGTCCCCTAATCTCAGCCTCATCCCTTACCCCGCCAAGGGACATCCTCACAAACTCACGGCCAAGGCTACGGGCAATTGAACGGCCAAGGGAGGTCTTACCAACACCAGGAGGACCAATAAAACATAATATTGGGCCCTTCATCTTTGTCTTTAACTTTCTTACGCTGAGATACTCAAGTATCCTCTCCTTAACCTTTTCAAGGTCATAATGGTCCTGGTCAAGGACCTTCTGGGCCTTCTTTATGTTCAGGTTGTCCCTGGTTGACTTGCTCCAGGGAAGCTCCACAAGCCAGTCCAGATAGGTCCTGATGGTGCCTGCCTCAGCACTGTCAGGGTGCATCTTCTCAAGACGACGGAGCTGCTTTTCAGCCTCTTTCTGAACCTTCTCAGGCATCTTTGCCTCTTGTATCTTCCTTTTGTATTCGTTTATCTCCTCGGTTCGCTCATCAATCTCCCCGAGTTCACGCTGTATGGCCTTTAGCTGTTCCCTCAGGAAGTACTCCCTCTGGGTTCTGTCTATCTCGCCCTTTGCCTCGGACTGAATCTTCTGCTGCACCAGCAGGAGCTCTATCTCCCTGTTAAGTATCTCGCTCACCCTTTTGAGGCGTTGCACAGGGTCAACTATCTCAAGTATCTCCTGGGCCTGCTCGGTCTTTAGCCCCAGATTTGATGCCACAAGGTCTGCAAGCCTTCCAGGCTCCTCAAGGTTTTCTATAACCACCATGATATCAGGAAGGATTGTCTTGCCAAGGGAGACAGCCTTGTCAAGCTGCTCCTTTACATTCCTCATCAATGCCTCTGTCTCTATGGTCATTTCAGGCAGCTTCTGATCCTCCAGTTTCTCAATAACCGCCTCATAGTGACCCTTCACAGTCTTTATCTCCTGAACCTTTGCCTTTGCAATACCCTGAACAAGGATCTTCACCCGCCCATCAGGCAGCTTTAACATGCGCATCACAATGCCCACTGTTCCAACCCTGTACATATCCTCTGGAGTTGGGTTCTCTATGTTAAGGTCCTTCTGGGTGAGAAGAAGGATGAGACGGTTGGTGCTGAGGGCCTGGTCAATGGCCTTTATGGACATCTCCCTGCCAACAAAAAGGGGAATTATCATATAGGGAAAAATCACAATATCCCTTACTGGTAAAACAGGAAGTGTATCAGGTATCTCAATCTCCTTCTCTTCCTTAAGTATCTCAACCATAAACTAACTCCTTCATCATTATTTTTATTTTAATAACCCCTGCCTTAAGGTCCTGTTTGAACAGGTGTTTCAATCTATCTCTATCTTAATCTTATAGACCCGGTCTTCCCTTTTCGGCAGAGTTACAATTATAACACCATTTTGGTATTTTGCTAAACCTCTTTCAGGCACAACCTCTGCAGGCAGCTTAATTCTTCTTCTGAAGGACCTGAACTCGCGCTCCACACAGAGATAGTTTACTAATTCCTCCTGTTGTTTTTTCTTTACCCCTTCAAGTAATAGCTCATCTCTGTATATCTTTATAAGCACATCCCTTACATCCACCCCTGGCATATCTATTATCACAATTAGCTCACCGGGCTTTTCATAGACATCCACAGGAGGAAAGGCCTTTTCAGCCTCTTCCCGAAGGTAAAAGACCTCGTTGAAAATCTTCATGGTTTTTGACAAGGGGGTTACTTTTCCTTCTTAAGTGAATCAACCAGTTCCTGAAGGTACTGGGATAGACTCTGGGAGATCTCCCTGTCCTTCAGACCAAGCTCTATGTTAGCCTTCAGAAAACCGAGCTTGTTTCCAGCGTCATACCTTTTACCCTTAAAGACATAGCCGTAGATTGCCCTCTTTTTAAGGAGACCCTTCAGGGCATCGGTAAGCTGATACTCACCACCCTTTCCAGGCCTCATCTTCTCAAGCACCCGAAATATATCAGGGGTCAGGATGTATCTGCCAAGTATGGCAAGGTTGCTCGGCGCCTTATCTGGCTCGGGTTTTTCCACAAGCTCTGTCAGTCGGTAAACACCGTCGCCTTCCTGTTCACCGGCTATCACGCCGTAACGGTGTATCTCCTCCCTTGGGACCTCCTCAAGGGCAATCACAGGACAGTCAAGCTCCTCATAGAGGGCTATCATGTCCTTAAGCAGTGTGTCATCGGGGTCAATGATGTCATCGCTTAAAAGCACAGCAAAGGGCTCATCCTTGACAAAGGGCCGAGCCCTCAGAATGGCATGGCCAAGCCCCAGGGGTAGTCCCTGTCGGATATAGGCAAAGTTCAGATGGCTCAGCCTGTTTATCTCCTCAAGGAGCTGTTTTTTGCCCTTTTTCTTAAGGTTTTCCTCAAGCTCGTAAACCGTGTCAAAGTGGTCCTCAATGGTTCTCTTATGCCTTCCTGTGATTATGATGAATTCCGAAACCCCACAGGCCGCAGCCTCCTCAATGGCATACTGTATCATCGGTCTGTCAACAATGGGAAGCATCTCCTTTGGTGAAGCCTTTGTGGCTGGTAGAAACCTTGTGCCAAGACCTGCAGCAGGAAGAATCGCCTTTCGTATCATAAACCCCTCCTTTATTAACTTTCAAATTCTAAATCCGAAATCCTAAACAACTCCCAAACATCAATCCTCAAAATCCAAAACAACATAAAACCACAGAGGACACAGAGAACACAGAACTAATCTTCCTTCTGATTCCCCAAAACCTAAAACTCAACACTCAACACTAAACACTCAACACTTATATCCCTATCGCCTTAAGCCTTCAGCCAATTTAACCACTATACCACTATACCATTACACCAATATACCAATATACCAATTTTTAAAACCTCATCTGACAGTAATCAGCCTCGTAGTCTTGAAGCTCGGTTATGGTTGGGTTTTCGCCACACACAGGACAGCGGGGGTTTTTGGGTATTCTCACCCTTCTGAACTCAACCTGAAGAGCATTGTATATCAACAGGGCGTTTTTAAGGGGCTCTCCCTGTCCAAGTATCAGCTTGAGAACCTCCATTGCCTGAAGCGCACCTATCACACCTGGCAGTGCACCAAGCACTCCTGCCTCCTGACAGGAGGGCACAAGACCTGGTGGTGGTGGCTCTTCAAAGAGACATCTGTAACAATGCCCCTCACCGGGAAGGATGGTGGTCACCTGCCCTTCAAACCTCAGTATGGCTCCACTGACAAGGGGTTTTCTTTGAAGCACACAGGCATCGTTAACCAGATAGCGGGTCGGGAAGTTGTCACTTCCATCAACCACGATGTCATAGTCTTTGATTATGTCAAGGATGTTGTCCCTGTTAAGCCGTTCCTTAATGGGCGTAACCTTCACATCAGGATTAAGGGCCTCAAAGGTGAGCTTGGCAGACTCAGCCTTATTCATCCCGAGTCTTTCGGTGTTGTGAGCAATCTGCCTCTGAAGGTTACTGAGCTCTATGGTATCGCTGTCAACAATACCTATTGTGCCAACCCCAGCAGCAGCAAGATAGTAACCTGTGGGGCATCCAAGCCCACCAGCTCCAACAAGTAAGACCCTTGCAGAAAGCAGTTTCTTCTGCCCCTTACCACCAACCTCGGGCAGAATTATGTGACGGCTGTATCGGTGTATCTGTTCATCGGTAAATTCCATCAGTCATGCTCCTTTCTAACAAGGATTACCCAGTCTGTATCATTAATCTTTTCAACCTTCAGCACCCTGTGTCCGTGGTCCTCCATGGACTTGGGAATTGACCTTGAGGCCTCGGGGTAGTCCAGGATAATCTCCAGCACCTCACCTACCTCCATCTCCTCTATGGCAAGTTTTGATTTGACAAAGGTGTAAGGGCAGACAAGCCCCTTTATATTTATTGTCCTGTTCGGCCTGATTTCCTCCATAATACCTCCCCATTTATAAAAAAATCCTAAATCCTAAATTCTAAATCCTAAACAAATCCTCAATGACAGGGTGTAGCGTGTAGCGTGTAGTATTTGCACCCTATTTCCTGCCTTTCAAGACTTCCGTTCTTCTGACTTCCGACTTCCGCATTACTGAAACCACAGAGAACACAACCTAAAA
>CAZIIE010000024.1:0-6378 GCA_964539375.1 uncultured Nitrospirota bacterium
CCATTACACCATTACACCACTACACCAATATACCAATATACCAATATACCTATTTCCCAATTATTATCACCGTCTCATCAAGCCTCTTTGAGGTGGCTGTTTTAAAACCAGCCCTTTTGAGCCAGCCCTTTATCTCAGAGGTGCTGTAGGTTCTTCCACCAGTGGTGTTTAAAAGCATGTTTATTGAAAAAAGCGCACCCCAGAGGGGGGCTGTCTTTGAACTATTAAGGTAAAACTCCTGCACCACCACCTTACCACCAGGGTTTAATGCCCCTTTTATCTTCCTTAAAAGCCTTATATTTTCCTTATCCGAGTAGGCATGAAGTATCTGGCTAACAAACACAAGGTCGTAACCCTTCCCGATAGGGTCTTTCATGAAATCGCCAGCTAAAAAATCAATCCCATCTATGGCCCTTTCCTTTATAAGTCCTTTTGCTATCTTCAGGGTCTCAGGCCTGTCAAAAAGGGTAACCCCTATGCCTCTTTTTGCAAGCTCCATTGAGTAGGTTCCAGGACCTCCGCCAAGGTCAAGGGCCTTTTTTACACCCCTTAAGGGTATCCTATCAATTACCTCCTTGCATCTGAGTTTTGCTATATCATCCATACCCTTAATAAAGGACTCAATCTCTCTTTCAGCCTCAACTGGTCTTCCAGTTTTTAAAACCCCATCAAGCTCAGACCAGCTCTGCCAGAGGAAATGGGCATGTCTTATGATATTGCCCTGATAGAGGGGACTTGAACTGACGAGAAACCTGTTGGAAATTCTTGAGTTTTTATACCTCCCCTTTTTCTTTCTTAAAAGCCCCATTGCGGTAAGGGCATCAAGGAGCAACTCTGTTGCCCTTTGGTCGGTTTTCAATTTCCCTGATAGCTCCTTAGGGGCGCACTCAGTGGTAAGGTGGTCAAAGACCCTGAGATTATTAGCGGTCAACAATACCCTGGAGGGCATAAAACCCGTCCAGAGCTTTCTTAAATGCTTAAGTTCTTCAGAAAAAGATTGTTTTGTCATCTATCAGCACTTAACCCTTGAATAAATGGTCGGGGCGAGCCGATTCGAACGGCCGACCTCTCGCACCCCAAGCGAGTGCGCTAACCAGACTGCGCCACGCCCCGAACTGAAAAGAAGTATTTAGAGTTGGTTGATAATCTCTCTGAGACGGGTCTTTATATGTTCAAGCTTATCCTTGAGAGAGCCCCCTGCCTGAACATCAGGCTCTTTTGATGGAACTACCTTGAGGTTAGACTCGGAAAAACACCTCTTTACACCTTCAATGGTGTAACGTTCTTCATACAGGAGTCTCTTTATCTCAAGAATGGTCTCTATATCCTTTTTAACATAGAGCCTCTGACCCGAACGGCTCTTTCTTGGTTTCAGAAAGGGAAACTCACTTTCCCAGTACCTCAACACATAGGGCTCAACACCTGTGATACGCCCGACCTCACCAATCTTGTAAAAGAGCTTTTCAGGTATCTTAACAGCAGGGGAGTTCTTCTTTTTCTCCTTGGCCTTGATCATTTAACCTTTTCCACCTTCTTTTTCAGGAGGTTGCTCGGCTTAAAGGTAACCACTCTTCGGGGGGTTATCTCAAGCTCTTCACCGGTCTGGGGATTTCTTCCCCTACGGGCCGTCTTTTTTCTCACATGGAAGGTGCCAAAACCTGTAATCTTTACATTTTCACCCTCGGCAAGGGTCCTTTTAATGGTATCAAGGATAAGCTCAATTATGTCCTGAGCCTCCTTTTTAGGTAACCCCACCTTATCAAAAATTGCCTTGGCTAAATCTGCACGTGTCATAAATTAATTATATTTATTAGGCAGAGTATTGTCAAGTATTTAATTATAAAAAATTTTTTGACCTTGACATATACTAACCATTTATCAGAAAATTTATTAGGGTTTACTGGGGCGTAGCCAAATGGTAAGGCAGGAGATTTTGGCTCTCCCATGTGGAGGTTCGAATCCTCCCGCCCCAGCCAGCAAAAAAGACACTTACTGCTATACTGGCCGGAGGTAAATTATGATAAAAGGCACCTGCCCCCTACACCCTTACACCAATACACCAATATACCAATATACCAATATACTAACTTATGAAAAACCCTAAGCTTTTTACCCATCTTTCCACCCTTGGCCCGATTGGTCACATACCCTTTGCGCCTGGCACCATGGGAACAGCGGTCTCTGCTCTGTTGGTGTTTCTTATAAGGCCCTCTGACCCCCTGCTTATCCTGTCCTGCACAGTGCTTTTTTTCGCAGGCATTCATGCCTCCAGTGTAGCAGAAGAGTTCTTTGGAGAAAAGGACAGCTCCAGGATAGTTATAGATGAATTTGTTGCCCTCCCCTTATGCCTTGTTTTTATTGAAAAAACTGCACTTAGTATTATTCTTGCCTTTATTGTTTTCAGATTCTTTGATATCCTTAAACCCTTTCCCATAAGACGGATTGAGAGCTCGCTCTCAGGAGGCTTTTCGGTAATGCTTGACGATGTCCTTGCAGCAGTTTATACAAACATTACAGTTCATATGGTGTATAATTTAGTGAGATAGTGTTGGTGTAGTGGTGTAGTATTGGTGTATTGGTATAGTGGTATAGTGGTATAGTGGTATAGGGGTGTAGGGTGGATTGAAATGTATTCTGATGAGGTTATAGAGAGGGTTAGTAGGGTACACCAATTATTAATCGAGAGGGGGTTTACACTTGCCACTTCCGAAAGCTGTACAGGAGGGAGGATAGCAGACCTGATAACCGAGGTAGCAGGGGCAAGTAAGTTTTTCAGGGGCTCGGTGGTTGCCTATCAGGAGGATGTAAAGAGGGAAGTCCTTGGTGTAAAACAGGAGACCATCAGGCAAAAGGGGGTGGTCAGTGAGGACACAGCCCTTCAGATGGCAAGGGGAGTTAAGGAATTACTCAGAAGCCATGTGGGAGTCTCCACCACAGGGAACCTCGGCCCCCAGGCTCTGGAGGGAAAAGAGGTCGGATTGGTCTATATTGGCATAGCCCTTGGGGATAAAGTTTATACCAAAAAGCTCCTGTTAAAGGGAAACAGGGAAGAAAACAAGTTAATGGCCTCCCTGGAGGCACTTGAGTTTTTAATTGAAAAGCTGGAGGAGACCCTTTGAGATTATTCATTGCCATTGAGATAGGAGACAGGGTTAAAAAGGAGATAGAGACCCTGCTTGGAAAACTTGATAACAAAGATGCAGGCATAAAATGGGTAAAGCCAGAAAACATCCATATTACCTTGAGATTTCTCGGTGAGGTAAAGGAAGAGCTCCTTGATGGAATAAAAGAGGTTATTCAAAGGGTTGCTGAAAGACACACAGCCTTTGAGATAAAGGCAAAAGGCACGGGGGTGTTTCCTGATTATTCAAGACCAAGGGTCCTCTGGGTGGGTGTAGATGAAGACGAAAGGCTCAAAGCAATTTTCAACACCCTGAACGTTGAGCTTGAAGGTATCGGATTTCCACCAGAGGAAAGGCCCTTCCGCCCCCACCTTACCATTGGCAGGGTTAAATCGCCAAAGGCCATAAAATCTGTTTTGAAAGAATTAAGAGGATATAGAGACAGGGAGTTTGGTAAAATACCAGTTAAAGAGATAGTGCTAATGAAAAGCACATTAAAACCAACAGGGGCAGAGTATGAAAAGCTTATGACCGCCCCATTGAATAAGGAGGATATATGAATAAGGACAAGTTAAAGGCCCTTGAAATGGCCATCACCCAGATTGAAAGAAGCTTTGGCAAGGGAACCATAATGAGGCTCGGTGACAAGGGTAGGTTTGAAGGCATACAGGCAATCCCAACAGGCTCTCTTACCCTTGACATTGCAACTGGCGTTGGTGGCTTTCCCCGGGGAAGGGTGATAGAGATATACGGCCCTGAGTCATCAGGTAAAACAACCCTTGCCCTGAGTGCCATTGCACAGGCCCAGAAAGCAGGCGGAATAGCTGCCTTTATTGATGCTGAGCATGCCCTTGACATCAACTATGCTGCAAGACTGGGTGTGAACATTGAGGACCTCCTTGTGTCTCAGCCAGACACAGGTGAGCAGGCACTGGAGATAACCGAATCACTGGTAAGAAGCGGTGCGGTTGACATAATTGTGATAGATTCAGTGGCTGCCCTGGTGCCCAAGGCAGAAATAGAGGGAGATATGGGCGATAGCCTGCCTGGACTTCATGCCCGTCTGATGAGTCAGGCTCTCAGGAAGCTCACCGCAGCCATATCCCGTTCAATGACCACCGTGATCTTCATAAACCAGATAAGGATGAAGATAGGTGTTATGTTCGGTAATCCTGAGACCACAACAGGTGGAACTGCCCTGAAGTTTTATTCCTCCATGAGGCTTGACATCCGAAAGATTGACAACCTGAAGAGCGGACAGGATATGATTGGTGGAAGGGTAAGGGTCAAGGTGGTAAAGAACAAGGTAGCCCCACCCTTTAAACAGGCTGAATTTGACATCTACTTCAACGAGGGCATATCAAAGGAAGGAGAGTTGATAGACCTTGGTGTTGCATCAAATATTATTGAAAAATCAGGAGCCTGGTACAGTTACGGTGATACCCGAATCGGACAGGGAAGGGAAAACGCAAAGGAATTCCTCAAGAACAACCCTGATATAGCCGAAGAGATTGAGGAGAAAATTTTACAAAAGTACAACCTGAGGAGGCAAGATGGAGATCAATGAACTCCTGAAAAAGGCATACGCCATGGAGGCCTCTGACCTTCATATAAAGGTGGGTTCTCCACCTGTAATGAGGGTTCACGGTGAGCTTGTCCCCATGGATGAAGAAGGAAGGGTTACAGCAGAGCAGTCTCTGAAGATGGCCTTTCAGGTCATGAACCCCTCCCAGAGAGAGATATTCAAGAGGAAGCAGGACATTGACCTCGCTTACAGTGTGACGGGGCTTGGAAGGTTCAGATGTAACATATTCGTTCAGAGGGGAACGGTGGGTCTCGTCTTCAGGGTTATTCCCATGAAGGTGCCTACCATTGATGAACTTAACCTGCCAGAGGTTCTAAAAAAGATTGCCCTTGAACCAAGAGGTCTTATTCTTGTTACAGGAACAACAGGTAGTGGTAAGTCAACCACCCTTGCAGCCATGATAGACCACATCAACGCAAATCGCACCTACAATATCATAACAATTGAAGACCCGATTGAGTATCTTCACAGGGACAAAAAGAGCATTGTAAACCAGAGAGAGGTCGGCTCTGACACGGAGAGCTTTTCAAAGGCACTGAGGGCTGCTCTAAGGCAGGACCCTGATGTTATCCTTGTCGGTGAGATGAGGGACTTTGAGACCATCCAGACAGCCCTGACCGCTGCTGAGACAGGCCACCTGGTTTTAAGCACCCTTCACACCACCGATGCTACCGAGACCATAAACAGGATAATCACGGTCTTTCCACCCTACCAGCACAAACAGGTAAGGATACAGCTTGCCTCCATCCTGAAGGGCATCATCTCAATGAGACTTGTACCACGAGCCGATGGAAATGGCCGTGTGCCTGCTGTTGAGGTGCTGGTAGCTACTGAGACAATAAAGGACTGTATAATAGACCCTGACAAAACAAAACTCATTCCAGATGTCATATCAAAAAGCAAGCTCCACTATGGTATGCAGACCTTTGACCAGTCCCTTTATGACCTTTATAAATCAGGCCTTATCACCTATGAAGAGGCCCTGAGAAGGGCAACCAACCCTGATGACTTTGCACTGAAGGTGAAGGGAATACAGTCAACCTCTGACCTGACCTTTGAGCAGAACGAAATGAGCGGTGGCTCCGATGACATCCCCATTGAGAGATTCCAGAAATGACCCCATTAACTATGCACTTAAACTGCTCAGCCTGAGGGGAAGAAGTGTAAGGGAGTTGAGTTTCAGGCTAAAAAGGAAGGGTTTTTCAGAGGAGGAGATTGAAAGAACCATTGAATACCTCACAGAAAGGGGGTTCCTTGATGACAGGTCTCTGGCAGAGGAGCTTTTGTCCTACTGCCAGGAGGTAAAACATCTCGGTCCAAGGGGGGTTAAGGAGTTTCTTAAAAAACGGGGGATAGAACAGCCACTGATTGAGGAACTCACCTGCAGCCTTGAGGATGACCAGGAAAGAGCCTTTAAGCTTGCAGAGAGATTTTATAAGCTAAACAGGGCTAAGCCTGATGATAAGATAAAAAGGAGGCTCTACGGTTATCTCTACAGAAGAGGATACAGTTACGATACAATACGAGAGGTCTTAAAAAGGCTTTATCTGTTATAATATTCGGAATTTAAGGCACTTAAACAGGAGCTGATAAAGGCTCAGAAATATGAAGCTCTCCGACCAGAGGTCGGGACTTTGGTTACACAAAGGGGCTCTGCCCCTTTGAAACCCC
>CAZIIE010000024.1:6478-17317 GCA_964539375.1 uncultured Nitrospirota bacterium
CAAAGGGGCTCTGCCCCTTTGAAACCCCTTTATAGAATAAATTTTTAATAATTAAGGAGGTCATTATGAAAAGGTTAATTATTTTTGTCGTCCTTGTTTCTCTATTTTCAGTTATCTCCTGCACCAAGGCCATGAGGTATACCAATGAAGAAATCTCGGGTTATCCAGCTCAGGTTCAGGAACACATTAAAAAGGGAGAGGTGGTCACAGGTATGACCATGCAGCAGGTCCGCTATGCCTGGGGCGCACCTAACGAGATAAGACCTCTCCCATCAACCCCTGATGGAAAGGAAAGGGTTCAGTGGACCTACAAACGGATGCTCGGAGCCTTTAAGACCCATCTCAGATTTACCGATGGTGTGCTCACAGAGATTATCAGCACAGAACCAGGAATAGCTAAATAGGAATTTCTAAGCACTAATTTCTAAATTCTAAAATAGATGAATGGCTAATTCGGTGAAAGGGTGAAGCGGTGAAATGGTTAATTGTCGTTTATTGCATTGATAGGTAGTTTGGAAATTGATATTTGGAATTTGTTTAGGATTTAGAGTTTCGAATTTAGAATTTAAAAATTGAGGTCATTATGGAAAGCAGAGAGATAAGGAGACAGTTTCTTGAATACTTCAGACAGAGAGGTCATGAGGTGGTTAAGAGTTCACCCCTTCTGCCCCATGACGACCCTACCCTGCTTTTTACAAATGCAGGTATGGTCCAGTTCAAAGGGGTTTTTCTTGGTCTTGAGACACGTCCCTACAGCAGAGCAACGAGCTGTCAGAAGTGCATGAGGGCAGGTGGAAAACACAGTGACCTTGAAAACGTGGGTCACACCGCCCGACATCATACATTCTTTGAGATGCTTGGCAATTTCTCCTTTGGAGATTACTTTAAAAGGGATGCCATTTTGTTTGCCTGGGAACTGCTTACAGAGTGGTTTAAACTCCCCAAGGAGAAACTCTGGGTAAGTGTTTTTGAAGAGGATGATGAGGCTGAAAACCTCTGGAAGGAGCTCACCGATGTTAATCCCTCCCAGATTGTAAGGCTCGGGGCAAAGGACAACTTCTGGCAGATGGGTGATACCGGTCCCTGCGGACCATGCTCAGAGATAATCATAGACCAGGGAGAGGAGGCAGGCTGCAAAAGGCCTGACTGCAATATTGAATGTGACTGTGACCGATACCTTGAGCTATGGAATCTTGTCTTCATGCAGTTCAACAGGGACGAAAAGGGCAACCTCAGCCCACTTCCTAAACCCAGCATTGACACAGGGATGGGACTTGAACGCATATCGGCAGTGCTTCAGGGCAAGCAGAACAACTTTGACACAGACCTCTTCAGCCCCATCATATCTGCCATTACCTCACTTAAAGGCATTGACTATCATAAAGACCCAAAAACCGATGCCTCTATCAGGGTTATCGCTGACCACATAAGGGCATCGGTATTCCTGCTTGCAGAGGGCCTCGTCCCTTCTAACGAGGGCAGAGGTTATGTGTTAAGAAGGATAATCCGAAGGGCATCAAGACATGCCCGTCTTCTCGGCACAGATGAACCCTTTTTGCACAGCCTTGTAGACTCAGTTGTTGATGCAATGGGTGATGTCTATCCTGAAATCATTGATGAACGCCACAGGGTTTCAAAGCTTTTAAAGATAGAGGAGGAGCGTTTTATTAGGACTGTTGAAAAGGGTTTACAGCTCTTTGACGATATATTGAAAGAGGTAAGACAGAGAAATCTTGAGGTAATACCAGGGGATGAGCTATTCAGACTTTACGATACCTTTGGTTTTCCCCTTGACCTTGCAAGGGATATAGCAAATGACGAGGGTTACAGGATAGACGAGGAGGGCTTCCGAAAGGCCCTTGAAAACCAGCGTCAGAGAGCCCGTGCATCCCGTGAAACCGAGGACATGAGGGCTGACCTGGTTTATTCTGAGGTGCTTGAACAGACAGGACCTACCCATTTTACAGGCTATGAGGAGCTGAGCTCAGAGGCAACGATAATGGCAATACTGAAGGATGGAAAACTGGTTGATAGTCTAAGCGAGGAAGAGGAAGGAGAGATTGTTTTAGACAGGACACCCTTTTATGCTGAGTCAGGTGGGCAGGTAGGAGACAGGGGTATAATCCACTCTGACCAGGTTCACATGGAGGTTATTGACACAAAGAAACCCATCCAGGGTCTTCATGTACACAGGGTAAAGGTGTTAAGGGGTGAGGCAAAAAGGGGCATGGTTGTAACAGCTTCTGTGGAGGCTGAAAGCAGAAGGGCAACAATGAGAAACCACACCGCAACCCACCTCCTTCACAGGGCATTGAGGATGGTTCTTGGTGAGCATGTCAAACAGTCGGGCTCTCTGGTTGAACCCAGGAGGTTGAGGTTTGATTTCACCCACTATGACTCTCTATCACCTGATGAGATAAAGGAGATAGAGGATATTGTCAATGAAAAGATTATGGAAGACCTGAAGGTAACCACCGAGGTGATGGACATTGACGAGGCGATTAGCTCAGGGGCAATGGCACTTTTTGATGAAAAATATGGTGACAGGGTCAGGGTTGTTTCAGCAGGAAATTTCAGCAGGGAACTCTGTGGTGGAACCCACTGCAGTTCAACAGGACAGATTGGTGCCTTTAAGATTCTCTCTGAAGGCAGTGTTGCCTCTGGCATCAGAAGGATAGAGGCTATCACAGGAGAGGCAGTAATTGATTATCTAAGAAAGAGGGATAGCGAGCTTAACCAGTTAAAGGAGCTTCTCAAGACCGACTCACCTCTGAACAGGGTGGAAAAGCTGATGAAGGAATTAAAGGAGCTTGAAAGGGAGGTTGAAAGGCTTAAGACCTCGGGCTCATCCGATGTGATTGGTCAGGCACTGGAAAGGGCAATTGAGATAGATGGGGCAAAGGTGGTTGCTATTATGAGGGAGGGGCTTAACCATAAAGAGCTCCGATTGCTTGCAGACAGGATTAAGGACCGCATAAAATCAGGTGTTATAATTGCAGGTTCAGTTAAGGATTCTGAGGCTGCCATGGTCTGCATGGTTACCAAAGACCTTACCAACCGTTTCCATGCCGGTGAGATTATAAAAAGAATAGCAAAACTTACCAGCGGAAAGGGCGGTGGCAAGGATGTTCTTGCCCAGGGAGGCACAAAGGATACCGGCAGGTTTAAAGAGTTAATAAACAACATAAAGGAGGTCTTTAAGGAGGGATGAGGTGGTCTTTCGCTCTGTTCTTTATATCAGCTGTCCTTTTTTACTGGGTTACTCCATCAAAGGCTTTAGAGGTTAAAGAGGCTTACATTGCAAAGGCAGTAGTTGAGCTAAAGCCAGTAGAGCCATCCGAGCAGTTCAGCTCAGACATAGGCAGGGTTTACTGCTTTAGCAGGATTACAGGTGCAAAGACCAACACCACAGTCAGACACCTCTGGTTTTACAAAGACAGATTTATGGCTGAGGTAGAACTGCCTGTAAAATCCCCTGACTGGAGAACCTACAGCAGTAAAAGGATACTGCCTTCATGGAAAGGTCCCTGGCGAGTTGATATCACCGACAGAGAAGGGCTCCTCCTAAAAAGCCTTCACTTTGAGATTGAATAAAAATCTATTGCTAATCTTGACGGAGATAATCCCTTTAGGGGATTAATCAACAAGAAAGGAAGTGCCTTTTCTGATATAATAAAGACAGGCAGTAGGGATTTTCAGATTTCGGATTTCAGATTTATGATTTAAAGATACTTTTTAGAGTTCTCTGTGGTTTGAATAGAGCGGAAGTCGGATGTGCAGAAGAACCGGGGTTATGTTAAATTTGGGAGATTAGGGTTTGGAATGTGTTTAGGATTTAAAATTTCTGATTTAGAATTTAACGAAAGGAGGGCCTATGAGTTTATTTGAGATTATCAGAAACGCAATGCTTGCTGGTTTTGGCGCCCAGCAAAAGGCTAAGGAGTTTATTGATGAGCTTGTAAAAAAGGGTGAGCTCAGTGAATCCCAGGGTGCAAAGCTTGTTAAGGAGTTTACTGAAAGGGCTGAGAAGAGCTCCGATGAACTAAGCAAGACCATCTCCGATGCAATACAGAAAGCCCTTGAGAAGATGAATATCCCCACCAGGGACGACATTGATGCCCTGAACAAAAAGATCAAGACCCTCTCGCAGAGGATAAAAAAGTTAGAGGAGTCAGCCAGGGAAAGCTCTGAACAGGTCAGCTGATGTTATTAGAACTTCTCAGGCTAAAACGCACCTACCGCAACATAAGCAGGTTAAGACAGATTGTCAATGTCTTCCTGAAACATGGCTTTGGTCATATAATTGAGCAGATAAACCTGCACAGGGTTCTTCCCTTCAGGAAAAGGCTGAAGATTCTCAGCTCCCGCCCTGCCCTTGAACATACTGCTGCTGAAAGATTGAGGATTGCCTTTAGTGAGCTCGGCCCATCCTTCATAAAACTTGCCCAGCTTCTGTCATCAAGGCCTGACCTCATCACAAGCACCTTTGCCGACGAGTTTAAGAAGCTCCAGGACGAGGTTCCCCCCTTTGCCTTTGAGGATGTAAAAAGGATCATCCGTGAGGAGATGGGAACAGAGGCTGAAAACCTCTTCAGTTACATTGAGCCAAGACCTGTTGCTGCTGCCTCTATTGCACAGGTTCACTATGCAACACTGAAGGATGAAACACCGGTGGTTATCAAGGTTCAGAGGCCAGGTATAAAGGAGCAGATAGAGACCGATATTAACATAATGAAGGCCATAGCCAGTCTGCTTGTCAGATATGTTCCAGAAACAGAGTTGTTTAATCCCACTGGAATAGTTGAGGAGTTTGCCCGCACCGTGAGAAAGGAGCTTGACTTTACTGAAGAGGCAAAAAATATGTGCCGTTTCAGGAGAAACTTTGCAGGCAATCCTGATATTTACATACCCCAGCTTTATCCCCATCTTCTTTCAAAAAGGATAATCGTGATGGAGAGGATTGAGGGTGTCAGAATTGACAATATTGAGGCAATCACCGAGATGGGAATAGACAGAACCGAGCTTGCCCGAAAGGGTGTTGATGCCTACTTCAAGATGTTTCTGGTGGATGGGTTCTTCCATGCTGACCCCCACCCTGGAAATATCTTCGTTATGCCCGATGGAAGGATTGGCCTTGTGGACTTTGGCATAGTGGGCTGGCTTACCCCGGACATTATGGAAAGCATCGCCCAGGCCCTTATTGCCCTTGTAAAAAAGGACTTTGACAGCCTCATAGACCAGTATGTTGCACTTGGACTGGTCACAGAGGAGGTTGACCTTGAGTCCTTCCGAAGGGAATTCAAGGCTGACATAATAGACTTTCTTATACCCCTTTATGATATGACCATATCAGAGATAAATGTGGCAAAGTATCTTGACACCCTTATCCACATAGCAATTAAGCACCGGTTGAAGATTCCCTCTGACCTTTTACTTCTGAACAAATGCATGTTGATACTTGACAATATAGGCAGAGAGCTTGACCCTAACTTTAACTTCATCACCGTTGCAGAACCCTATGCTTCAAAGCTCATCCGTAGCCGTTACAATCCAAAGCATATCTACGAGCGTATGCAGAAACAGGTAAACGAGTTAAGCATGATAGCCACCAAGACCCCGAAACAGATAAACCACCTACTGAGGAAGGCACTGAAGGATGAGCTAAAATTGAAAATGAATGTTGACGGTTTTGAGAGGCTTATTCGCGACATTGATAGGGCAACCAACAGGATTGCCTTCAGTATAATAGTAGCTGCTATAATATTAAGTTCAGCCATTCTAACCATGACATCAACAGGGGGTGTGATCTTCAACATACCCCTTCTTGGTCTTGTTGGTTTTGTGGTGGCCTTTATCATGGGGTTCTGGTTACTTATTTCCATTATCAGGTCAGGCAGACTTTAGTCTATGAAACTCCTTATGCACATATGCTGTGCCAACTGTGCACTCTATCCATTAAAAACTTTGAAGGAAAGGGGTATTACCTATCATGGTCTCTGGTTTAACCCTAACATTCACCCTTACAGGGAGTACAGAAAGAGGCTTGATACCCTTAAGGAGCTTCAGTCTCTATGGAAGTTTGATATAACCTATAAAGACCACTACGGGCTTACAGAGTTTGTGCGGGCTGTGGTCTATGATGAGAAAAACCGATGCTCCTTCTGTTACAGGGTGAGGCTAAAAGAGGCAGCCCGACTTGCAAAGAAATTGGGTATGGATGCTTTTTCAACCACACTGCTTGTA
Organism: uncultured Nitrospirota bacterium; assembly: GCA_964539375.1. Taxonomy (GTDB): domain Bacteria; phylum Nitrospirota; class Thermodesulfovibrionia; order Thermodesulfovibrionales; family JdFR-85; genus JAADIE01. Next base: position 12,722 of record CAZIIE010000024.1, read on the forward strand.
AGCCCCTATCAGAAGATAGAGCTTTTAAAGGAGATAGGTACTCAGATACAGGATGAAGAGGATGTGGAGTTCTTCTTTCAGGACTTCAGGGATGGATTCAGAGAGGGTATGGCACTGTCAAAGGAGTTAGGTTTTTACAGACAGAACTACTGTGGATGTATATTCTCGGAAATGGAGAGATTTTTGAAGAAAAAAGATGTCACCCCTTGAAGAGATTGGCAAACTTTTAATCCTATTCGGCATAATAATAGTAGCGGTTGGTGCATTTTTAATACTGGGTGGAAAGCTTCCCTTTTTAGGTAAGCTTCCAGGCGATATACTTATCCAGAGGAAAAATTTTACCTTTTACTTTCCTCTTGGCACAAGTATACTGCTTAGCATTATATTGAGCCTTATTCTGTGGCTTATTAGCAGGAGATAAAGGATATGAAAAAAAGGGCTTTCTTCTTGATATTGCTGTTGACAATCCTCTTTGTTCCAGTGTTTGCCTTCGGTCAGAACATAAGGGTGCTCATACTTGATAAAAGATTTCCCCTCCTTCCAGACAATGATACAGCCCTTAAGCAGATAGGTAACATAAAGGGTGAACTCCTTCTGAGGGGCATAAACTACAGAGGCAGGATTGAGGTCTGGAAGGGCAAGAAGGGTCTTTATGTAATTAATGAACTGCCCCTTGAGGAATATGTAAAAAGCGTTGTTTACTCGGAGACCACCGATGACTGGCAATACGAGGCCCTGAAGGTTCAGGCAGTAATTGCAAGAACCTATGCGGTAAGGCAGATTATGAAAAACCGTGACAGGCTTTACCATCTTAGCTCATCAACGCTTCATCAGATTTACAGGGGAAATCACAGAGACGAACTCATTGAAAAGGCGGTTGACGATACCAGAGGTCTGATACTCACCTATAAGGGAGAGCCTATAGAGGCACTCTACCATTCAACCTGCGGTGGCATGACCGAATACGCTGAGGAGGTCTTCAGTAAAAGTCTCCCCTATCTTAAGCCAGTAAAAAACGACTGCTCCATCTCACCTTACTGGAGGTGGAGAAAAAGGATTGACAAAAGGGAGATAGAAAGGGCACTTAAGCTGGAAAACATCTTAGACCTTGAGATAGCAGGTTTTACAAAAAGTGGTAGAGTTAAGACAGTGAGGGTAATTACCGAAAACAAACCCATTGTTATAAGTGCCAAGGACCTCCGAAGAAGCCTTGGATGGAAAAGGCTGCCAAGCACCTGGTTTGACCTTACCAGAAAGGGAGAGACCTTTGTATTTGACGGTAGAGGTTATGGCCATGGTGTCGGGCTCTGCCAGTGGGGAGCCCTTGAAATGGCTCAAAAGGGAAAAAACTTCCGTTATATCCTCAGCTATTATTATCCTGGCACCAGATTAGAGAGATACCATGAAGATTGAGGATTTTGACTTTACTCTTCCCCAGCATCTGATCGCCACCTTTCCCGTAAGGAGGCGTGACCGCTCAAGGCTATTTGTGCTCCGGGAGGATGGCCGAGCTGAACACTGTTACTTCAGGGATATTGTCCATTATCTCAGAGAGGGTGACCTTCTGATACTTAACAACTCAAAGGTCATACCAGCCCGTTTGAGGGGAAGAAAGCCCACAGGTGGAAAGCTGGAGATACTCCTTGTAAGACCCCTTGGCGGAGGTAGCTTTGAGATTCTCTCAAGGGGAAGATACTCGGGTGAGTTAATCCTTGAGGGAGGGCTAAAGGCAACGGTCTCTGAGGGCAGAATTGTTAGTTTTGACAGAGAGGATATATCTGATTATCTCTGGAAATACGGCCTTATGCCCCTTCCACCCTATATTAAAAGAGAGCCCCTTCCAGAAGACAGAAACTGGTATCAGACGGTTTATGCAGAAAGGGAGGGCTCAATCGCTGCACCCACTGCAGGACTTCACTTCAGCACCGAACTCCTTGAGGAGATAGAAAAAAGGGGAGTGAAAATCCGTTACATCACACTTCATGTGGGCATCGGGACCTTTATGCCTGTCAAGTCTGAAAGGGTTGAGGACCACCGAATGCAAAGCGAGTCCTTTCAGCTTCAGAGCTCACTCATTGATGAGATCAGGGAGGCAAAAGCTCGGGGTAACAGGGTATTTGCCGTGGGCACTACCGTTACAAGAACAGTTGAGGCGGTACTGTCAGGCCATTTTGTCAACAACTCATCAAATGGCCTGATTCAGGGAAGCACCGACCTGTTCATCTATCCAGGCTATGAGTTCAAAGCAGTTGATGTTCTTTGCACAAACTTTCATCTACCCCGTTCAACTCCCCTTTTACTTGTAGCTGCCTTTTCAGGAAGACAGAGGATACTCAATGCCTATGCTGAGGCAATCTCAAAGAATTATAGATTTTTCTCCTACGGTGATGCTATGCTTATCTTCAGAAAGGGGGAGGGTTAGGTGAAAGGAAAAGGTATTGATAAGTTTGCCCTTCTTTACGGGAAAGCACCTCTTATAATCTTTGCTGTGCTGATATGCTCGGTGAGCTTTATACTTGGCTACTATGTTGGAAAATCTGTAGAAAGGCCAGGGGAAGTTATTGCTGAAAAGAGCTCCAGCCTTTCAGAAAAAAAGACCGAGATTGCTGGGATTAAAGACAAAGAAGAAGCCATGCCTGAAAAAAGCCCAATCCCCAGCGAAAGGGTTGATAAAGAAAAAGAAACCCTGCCCGGAAGCAAACAAAGCAGAGCCAAAAAACAGACTGTAGCCAAAAAGACAGAAACACTCAATGAAAAACCCTTTCCCATCCAGAGCAAAGAGATCAACTACTACAGCATTCAGGTTGGTGCCTTCAGTAAAAGGTCTGATGCAGAACGGCTGAAAAAGAGACTTTCCAGTAAAGGTTACACCGTGTTCATAAATAGCTCAAAAGGAGGTAAAATATTATATAGGGTAAGGGTGGGCAGGTTTATCAAAAGGGCTGACGCTGAAAAGGTCGCCCTGAAACTTACCATCAATGAGAAGTTAAAAACCTTTATTGTGAAGGTGGCTGATAAACAATGAAGGACATTATACTGGAGAAGGAAATCTCTGAGGCTGATTATGAAAGGTTCTTCTTCTCTGGCTTACAGAAGAGCCTTAAGCTGATAGAGGACGAACTTGGTGTCATAATAAGCACCAGAGGTGAAAAGCTCTTCATCAAGGGGCCAGAGCCTGAGGCATTAACAGCTGAAAGGCTTATTGATGAGATAAGACAGATAAACAGAAAAGGTTATATCCTCGGACCTGAAGACATCAGGGCTGCCCTTTCCTCTTTTAAAAAGGGAGAAAGCTCTTCTCTTGTGGAACTTTTCAATAACCAGATAACCGTATCATCCAAAAAAAAGATTATAATACCAAAGACCGAAACCCAGAAGAGATACATTGAGGCCATAAAGAAATATGATATTGTCTTTGGTATTGGTCCTGCAGGGACGGGTAAGACCTATCTTGCCATGGCGATGGCTGTAAATGCACTGCTTAAAAAGAAGGTAAGCCGAATTGTGCTTGCAAGGCCAGCTGTTGAGGCAGGGGAAAAGCTGGGTTTTCTCCCTGGCGATATGTATGAGAAGGTTCACCCCTATCTCAGACCGCTGTATGATGCCCTCTATGACATGGTTGAGTTTGAAAAGGCAATGCGTTTAATTGAAAAGGGGGTTATAGAGATTGCCCCCCTTGCCTATATGCGCGGAAGAACCCTTAACGATGCCTTTGTTATCCTTGATGAGGCACAGAACACCACATCAGAGCAGATGAAGATGTACCTTACAAGGCTCGGCTTTAACTCAAAAACAGTAATCACCGGTGACATAACCCAGATTGACCTGCCAGCAGGAAAACAGTCGGGCCTGGTTGAGGCTGAGCAGATTCTGTCCTCTATTGAGGGGATAAAATTTATACACTTTACTGAAAAGGATGTAGTTCGTCACAGACTTGTTCAGGAGATAATTAAGGCCTATGAAAGATTTGAGAAACGGAAAGAAGACCCAGAAGCAGACGAGCAGGGAGAGCTTACTTAAGAGGCGAAACCTGACTGAGCCACTGGCTGTTGTTCTCTTCGGGCTTATAACCTCTCTGACTGTTGAGAGTCGCTGGAGCCCCGAGTTCCTGATAGGTGGTTTCCTTATCTCAGCCCTTCTTTTTCTTATATTCTACAGGGACATAATCCGTTACAAGCCCGATTATATAAAGAGTACCAGAATGGTGCTTCTTCTTGGTTTCCTCTTTATCTTCACAGTGATAACCGCAAGGCTCTTCCAGTATTTCTTTCTCAAGTTCTCCCTTGGGCTCGGGATAAGTGCCCTTGAAAGCATCATTTACGGTATGCCCATACCTGCTGGAGCTATACTGGTTACCCTGATATTTGACTTCCACACTGCCATAATATTCTCCTTTACCATAAGCCTATTAACAGGTCTATGGGCAGGAGAGCCCCTTTACCCCATATACGCCTTTGTGGGAAGCCTTGTAGGTGCCTTCAGTGTCCTGAGGTGTAAGAAACGCTCGGATATCCTTAAAAGCGGTCTTTATGTAAGCGGAGCAAATCTCTTCACTCTGACAGGGCTTTTGCTTTACACAGGAAGGTTTACCCAGGA
>CAZIIE010000025.1:0-3303 GCA_964539375.1 uncultured Nitrospirota bacterium
AGTTTGAGGGACGGAGTTCCTCAAAGGGGCTCCGCCCCTTTGAAACCCCGATAAGGAATTAATTTTTTCATATCTGGGGAGTTTGAGGGGCAACGCCCCTCAAAGATTTTCAAACCCTCACCTCTGGTTGGAGGGCTTCATGAAAAGGGCATATTTAAGACAGAGTGGGGAAAAATTACCCAAAAAGAAGGGGAAATTTTCCCCAAAAACATTCAGTGGTTTTTCTGGAATAGCGAAAATATAAGGAACCTTTTCTGGCATTTAAATTGCTTTTAATATTAAAGCAAATTTTAATTGGGGAGGAGCCATGACACCAAAAGAAGTAATCCTTAAGGCCTTTGATGGGGGCAAACCTGAGCGGACTCCGGTGACACTCTTTGGAGGGGGCATGTGGAGTATAAAGAACTGGGGTAGTAGCTTCAAAGAGCTTGCAAATGACCCTGACCGCATGACCCAGATGCTTGTTGAAATGAGCGAGCGTCTTAGGTGTGACATCGTCTATGCTGGTTCAGGCTATAACAACTTCCACGCAGCAGCTCTTGGAGGAAAAATAAAATTCAGAGAGATAGGTGCTCCAGATCTGGAGGAGCCCCTTGTCAGCTCAGAGGAAGAGCTCGCAAAGCTCAACATTGAGGATATAGACAGAAATGAAACAATATTAACAGTTAAGGAGGCATTGAGAAGGACAAAGAAACAGATTGGCGATACCTATGTGGTTACCATGACGGCCTGGGGACCCTTTACACTCGGTGCCAGATTTGTTGGTGAAGAGGCAATGATGAAGGCAACCTTTAAAAAACCTGCCTTTGTTGAGAAGGTGGTTGACTTTGCCACCGAGCTTTTAATCCATTTATACACCGATATAGTTGAAGATGGCACCCTTGAGGTTATAAGCCTTGCTGACCCAACCGCATCGGGCGACCTGATATCAAAGCGGCAGTTCAAGCAGTTTGCAGTGCCAGCCCTTAAAAAATTTACCGACTGGGCTAAATCAAAGGGTGTTCATACCCTTTTACACATCTGTGGCAACACCACAGACCGTCTTGAGCTGTTTCCAGAAACAGGCGCAAGCTGTATAAGCCTGGACCACAAAACAGACATAGCGAAGGCAAAGGAGACCCTCTATGGAAAGATGTGCTTTGCAGGAAATGTTGACCCGGTGGCAGTGATGCTTCAGGGAAGCGTTGATGATGTGGAGAAGACCTGCAGGGATATTATTGAAAAGGCTGGAACAGACGGAGCCTTTGTCCTTATGCCCGGCTGTGATATTCCACCGGATGTACCCTATGAGAATATACAGAAGTTTATACAGGTAGCACATGAAAATAAATACTAAGCACTAATATCTAAATTCTAAAAAGTTGAGAATTGGTGAATTAGTTAATAAGTTAAAGGGCTGAAGCGACAATATGGCTGATGGTTCACAAAAAAACAAATAGCGGAAGCACCGAATCTCGGAAGATAGAATATTTTGAAAAATTGGAATTTAGAGTTGGGAGTTTATTTAGGATTTAGAGATTAGGATTTGTAAAAATCATTAAATGGGGAGGTGATAGGGAAAGCTTAAGAAAACCTTTGGGGAGGAAAGTATGGGGATTCTGGACAGTTTTAAACGGTTTCTGGCCCTTAGGCCAGACAGCAACGAAAAGGAGGTAGGTATGTCAGAGGAGAAAAAAATGTCACCAGACGAGGCCAATCAGTACATGGAAGAAAAGATGCTCTTTACACCGAGGATGTTCAAGATAATTAACCAGTTAAATCCGGAAGCTGGAAAGACCTTTGCAGATTTCTATAATGCCTTCTGGAAAGATGGCGCCCTTTCAAGGAAGGTAAAGGAATTAATATTCATGGCTGGCGGTGTTGCCTACATGTCACCAAGATGTATTGTTCATGTTCTTCCAGCAATAAAGGCTGGTGCGACCGTTGAAGAGGTCTTCGAGGCAGCTGCAATTGGATGCCTGCTTGCTGGGTTTGTCCCGAATGGCCCTGGCATCCCCTATGCTTTTGAGTATGCGGTAAAGTGTGTTGAGCTGGCACAGAAGATACAGAAAGGCGAGGAATGGGAATATCTGCCACCACCTAAGTTTGACCACGGAATCTATTAATCTTAAACCAGGCGGTATGGCTATGGCTATACCGCCTGAAAAAATAAAATCTTAAGGAGAGTCCATGTTTAGATTTTCAACTGAACAAAGGGTCTGTGAGATAAAGGGTATCAAGATAGGTGGACAGCCAGGGGAAAACCCACCCTTTTTAATAGCCTCAATGTTTCATAACAAAGACAGGATATTGATTGACAGAAAGTCGGCCCGATTTGATGAAGCCAGGGCAAGAGAGCTCATAAGGACACAGGAAGAGCTCAGTAAAAAGACGGGCATACCTTCAATGGTTGCAATGGTTGCAAACTCACCCGAGGAGGCTCGGGTATACATAGATTTTTATTTAGAAACCACGGACATGCCCTTTGGCATTGATATGTGGGTTGCTGAAAAAAGGGCAAAGGCAACCGAATATATAGCAAAAATTGGTGCACAGGACAGATTTTTATACAACAGTATTACACCCTGGGACAGGGATATCAAGGGCCAGGTACAGAGGCTAAAGGACCTCGGCATAAAACATGTGGTGATTCAGGCCTTTGATGACCAGGACCAGAGCCCAATGGGAAGACTTAAATCTCTTGAGGCAATACTTGCTCAGGGTGCTGATAGCTTTGACACCATACTGGTGGACACATCGGTTATGAACCTTCCTGCCACATCCTTTTCACTTATTGCAAACAGGATAATCAAGGAAAAACTTGGTCTTCCCTGTGGAGGGGCCTATTCTAACGGAACCCACATGTGGAAGGAGGTTAAAGAGTCATGGGGACTTGATGGTTTCAGGGCAATGGATGCAGTGGCACAGGGCATGGCAACAGCCCTCTGGAGTGACTTCAACTTCTATGGTCCTATTGTTACAGCAAAAAGGATATTTCCTGCTGTGGCTACTGCCCATATACTGCTAAGCACCCTTGTTTATGATGAAACAGGTGAGATACCAGAGAACCCCGAGTTGCCTATTAACAGATATTTTGGTGACTTTGTCAAAAAGGTGAAAGAAGGAGGAGCAAGAAGATAAAGTTGGTAAGTGGTGTAGTGGTGTAGTGGTGTAGTGGTTAATGTGCGTTGATTGCTTTTATTGCGTTCGATGAGTTGATGGTGAGTTTGGAAGATTGGGATTTGGAATTTGTTTAGAATTTAGGGTTTAGAAATTAGAATTTGAAGCTTGTGTTCTCTGTGGTTAAGGCAGAGGGTAGGGAAT
>CAZIIE010000025.1:3403-16310 GCA_964539375.1 uncultured Nitrospirota bacterium
CCTACACCCTGTAATATAAACGAAAGGAGAAAGGTTTATGGCAGTAAGTATTTCAAATGCAAAGGAACGGATTTTTCGGCTCTTTAATGGTGAAGAAGTGGACAGACCACCCTGTTTCAGTGGTATGGGAAATGTGACCACCGAGGGGCTAAACACCCTTGGTTATAAGTTTGCGGCAACCCATCTTGATGCTAAGCTGATGGCCGATGCTGCAGCATCAACCTATAAGCTCTTCGGATTTGAGTGCGCTGTTGTTCCCTTTGACCTCTGTGTTGAGGCAGAGGCCCTTGGATGCCAGATAAATGTCTATGCCCACTCTGAGGATATCCTCTACCCAACTATCAAGGAAAAGGTAATACATAACGAGGAAGAGATGGATATTGAAATCCCTTCAGACCTTCTTTCAAGGGGCAGGATTTCCCTTGTTCAGGAGGCTATTAAGATTCTAAAGGATGATATAGGTGAAGAGGTCCCTGTAGGAACCTATGTGCTTGGCCCCTTTACACTGGCAGGGCAGATAATGGAACTGAATGACCTGTTGAAACTGTCCTTTAAGAAGCCCGATAAGGTGGGACAACTCCTTGATAAACTTGCCGATGTAATCATTCAGGTTGCTAAAAGCTATGAAGAAGTTGGTGTTGACTATATAACCGTAAGAGAGATGGGGGCAACCAGTGATGTCTTAAGCCCGAGGGTCTTCAAGAACCTCATACTGCCCTATCTGCAGAAGATATTTAAAGAGCTTCAGGGCAATACTGTTTTACATATCTGTGGCAAGACAAACGATATTGCACCCTTTATGATGGAGTCTGGCACAAAGGCTATAAGCGTTGACCAGAAAAACGACATAGCCGAGACACGGAAAAAACTTGGCCCTGATGCCCTTATCTTTGGCAACTATGACCCCTACAATGTGCTTGTTACTGGTGACGAAGATAGGGTGAGAAACACCATTAGAGAATGTATAGAAAATGGTGTCAGCGCTGTGTGGCCTGGTTGTGATATCTGGCCAACAGTGCCTGCTGAGAATATGAAGGCAATGATGGATGAAATCAACAGGAGGTGAATGAATGATTAGTGAGGAGAAGAAAAAGGAAATCCTGGAAAGACTTAAAAACGGTGTTATCCAGTACGATGAGGATGGTGTCAAGGAGGCTGCCCAGGAGGCTGTGGAACTGGGAATGGACGCTAACGAGGCTATCTTCAATGGGCTTGTATCAGGAATGGAGGAGGTTGGAAGGCTCTTTGAAGAACAGGAATACTTTGTGCCTGAACTTCTGATGTGTGCTGATGCACTTTATGCTGGTCTTGATATTCTCAAGCCCCATGTTAAGAAGATGGACCTTGGCGTAAAGGGCTCGGTTGTGATAGGCACCGTTGAAGGTGATGTGCACGACATCGGTAAAAACATAGTGAAGATGATGTTTGATGTGGCAGGCTTTACCGTTTATGACCTTGGAAGGGATGTCCCCCTTGATAAGTTTGTTGAAGAACAGTTGAAGACCGATTCTGAGTTAGTGTGTCTTTCGGCAATGATGACCACCACGATGGTTGGTATGCAGAAGGTAATACAGAAACTCAGAGAGAAAAACCCAAATGTAAAGATAATGATCGGTGGAGCACCTGTATCAAAGGACATAGCTGAGAAATGGGGCGCTGATGGTTATGCCCCTGATGCAAACAATGCCCTTAAAGAGGCAATCAATATGATAAGTGCTCTTAAGAAGATGAGAGAGGAGGCTGAAAGTAATCAGGCCAAGGGCTAAGGAACTGAAGGAACTCCTGCTAAAAGAGGGAGCAACCCTTGTTGGTATTGGTGATGTTAGTAAGGCCCTTACCAGCGATATAGGTCATCTAAAATGGGCAATTTCAATTGCGGTAAACCGTTCTTTGAATGAACGCACTGTGAGGCTACTGCAGAAATTACAGCTCAGGGCTGTTTTATGGCTTAAACAGAAGGGTTACAGGTATCTCTCCATTCCTCCTGATTCGGACAGGAGGAATGGAAAATTTGTATCAAGGCTTTATGGACTTTTCTGTCACAAAACCGCTGCAACCTGCGCAGGGCTTGGATGGATTGGAAAAAACGGTCTGGTAATTAATAAGACCTATGGCTCAAAACTATCCTGGGCAACGGTGCTTACCAATGCCCCCCTTGAGACTGACAGGCCAATTGTCAGCTCCCTCTGTGGCGACTGTGACCTCTGTGTGCGCTACTGCCCATCAGGAGCTATCAAGGGCCATCAATGGACGGTAGATGACCCCTTTAACGAAATCGTCTGTTATGACAAATGTAAGAGTCTTAAGAAAGAGCTGAGAGGATTTCAGGAAAAGCCAAACTGTGGGTTATGCGTGACAATTTGTCCCTATTCAAGGGGAGTTAATAAAAGGGTAGTGGCTGAGGTGACCTCAAAGGAGTTCTAATCTAAATAGCTATCTTGCAGGTTCCGGCATCCCCCTCCTTGCCCCCACCCGGCCGGAGCCTGCCTTTCATAGATGTCTCAATGGTAGAGAAAAAATTTGAAAAAGGAGGATAGAGGAAGATGAAAAAATACAGGGTGATCTTTCAACCCTCAGGAAGAAGAGGTGAGGTCCAGGAAGGTAAGACCCTTCTTGAGGCTGCACAGCAGCTTGGCGTGGATATAGAGGCTGTCTGTGGTGGCAAAAAGGTCTGTGGTAAATGCAAGGTAAGGGTGGAGGAAGGTTTTTTTGAAAAGGATGGTATTGAGTCAGGAATGAAGCATCTGAGTCCCTTCACAGAGGATGAGCAAAAGCATATTAAACCAGAGGATGGGCCAGGTATGCGTCTTGCCTGTGCTGCTGAAATCAGGGGTGATGTGAAGGTATTTGTCCCTGAGAAGTCCAGGGCAGGAAAACAGATTGTCCGAAAGGCAGCAAAGGAGCTTTCCATCAGGCTTGACCCGGCAGTTAAGAAGTACAATGTGGAGCTATCAGAGCCAACATTGCATGACCTTACCAAGGGTGATATGGAGAGGGTGCTTGATTATATGGAGGAGGAGTATGGTTTGAGCGGGCTTAGCTTTGATTTTTTTGCCCTTTCAGAACTTCAGGAGGTGCTCCGAAAGGGCCAGTGGCGAATTACTGTTACGGTCTGGATGGACAGGGAGATAATCAAGGTTGAGCCTGGTTTTGTTGAGCCTTCCTATGGGCTTGCAGTAGATGTGGGTACCACTACTGTGGTTGGCTACCTCTGTGACCTCAACACAGGAAAGGTCATAAATACCGAGTCCATGATGAACCCCCAGGTGCCCTACGGTGAGGATGTTATGTCAAGGATTACCTATGCAATGACAAATCCTGACGGCCTTGAAAAGATGCAGAAAGCAATAATAGAAGGGCTTAACGAGATAATAGAAAAGGTAAGTGCAGACCTGAGAGTTAATGGCTCAAATGGTGGCTCGGCAATTGTTGATATGACCATAGTGTTTAACACGGCAATGCACCACATATTCCTCGGATTCAATCCAGAATATATCGGGCGTTCTCCCTTTATACCCGCACTTCAGCACTCAATAAACATAAAGGCAAGAGACCTCGGTCTGAGGATAAACAAAGGCTCCTATATTCATGTGCTTCCCATAGAGGCAGGCTTTGTTGGTGCTGACAATGTGGGAGTGTTAATTGCAGAGGAGCCCTACAATCAGGATGAGATGGTTCTTATAATTGATATAGGCACAAATGGTGAACTGCTTCTTGGTAACAGAAATCGTATATGCTCCACATCCTGTGCAACCGGGCCAGCCTTTGAGGGTGCTCAGATAAAGTTTGGTATGAGGGCAGCCCCTGGTGCTATTGAAAAGGTTGAGATTGACCCAGAGACCAAAGAGCCCCGTTACAAGGTGATAGGAAAGGCTGACTGGCATACCCATCTTCAGGAGGTAAATGCAAAGGGCATCTGTGGCTCAGGGATAATTGATGCCGTGGCTGAGATGTTTAAGGCAGGAATTATAGACAGGTCTGGAAGATTTAATATGAACCTTGAAACACCCAGGGTCAGGAAGGGCTCCGATGGAAAGCCCGAGTATGTGATAGCCTGGGCTGATGAAACCTCTATTGGCACTGATATAACCATCACACAGGCTGATGTGAGGGCACTACAGCTTGCCAAGGGTGCTCTGTATGCAGGCGCAAAGCTGATGATGAAAAAGATGGGCATTGAGAAACTGGACAGGGTTGTCCTGGCAGGTGCCTTTGGAAGTTATATTGATAAAGAGTCTGCCCTCACTCTGGGTATGTTTCCTGACTGCGAGCTTCAGAAGGTCTATGCTGTTGGTAATGCTGCTGGTGATGGTGCAAGGATGGCGCTTCTTAACAGGGGTAAACGAACTGAGGCAGATGAAAAGGCAAGATTTGTTGAGTTTATGGAGATTGCAGTTGAGCCAGAGTTTGAGAAGGAGTTTATGATGGCCATGCACATACCCCATATGAAAGACCCCTTCCCTAATCTCAAGAGGGTGCTTGAGGAAAAGAAGGTGCCCGTAACAATAAAGGGCTGAAGATGACAAGGGTAAGGGTGAACCCTGGTGCCTGCGGTCTTATCAGTGTGATTGAGGTGAAGAGGTCTGGAAAGAACCAGTTTTCTTTAAAGATCAGCTCAGACTGCGAGATGGTTCAAAGGCTTTCAGAAGAGCTGGTTGAGCTTGACTGGATGGATGTTTTTAAGAGGATTCTTGACAACCCGGTTTATAAGAAGGCCTCTTCCACTCTGAGGCATACCTCCTGTCCTGTACCTTCTGCTATACTTAAGGCACTTGAGGTTGAGGCTCAACTTGCAGTAAAAAGGGATGTAACGATAGAATTTCTTTCAGAGCCTGAGGAATGAAAACCCTGACAGGAAGCTCTGGGAACCTAAATTAAGCTATCAGGAGGTATGTAGATGGCAATAATAATGGAAGGAAGAAGTCTTTCGGGGGAGATCAAAGAAGAGGTTGCCAAGAAGGTAATGCAGCTGAGTGCCTTTGGAATCAAGGTGGGGCTTGCTGTTTTAAGGGTTGGTGAAAACCCTGCCTCCACCCAGTACCACAGGGCTATCCTGAAGGCCTGTAAGAGGGTTGGTATAGAGGCCTTTGAGTACAATCTTCCTGCTGACAGTTCTGTAAACGAGATACTCAATGTTGTAAAGGATATAAACCAGGATGAAAGGATAAACGGTCTGCTTGTTCTCTTTCCTCTGCCAAGACACATAAATGCCCGAAGGGTGGTAAATGAGATATTACCTGAGAAGGACATTGATGGACTGGGCTCAATCTCGGTTGGAAGGCTTGCCTCTGACGAGTCAGCCTTTCAGATATTCCGACACAGAAGGTATAACCCCATCAACGATGTCAAGTTCATGCCTTCAGTGGCAAGCTTCCTTCCCTGCACACCCTTTGGCGTGATAAGGCTCCTTGATTATTACGGCATAGATGTAAAGGGAAAACATGCAGTTGTTATAGGTAAAAGTCTTGCCGTTGGTAAGCCTCTTTCATTAATGCTTCTTGCAAAGGAGGCAACTGTAACGGTTTGTCATAAAAGCACCTCTGACCTTGCCCATTTTACCCGTCAGGCTGACATAATCTGCACAGCAACGGGTGTGCGGGGGCTTATTAAGGCAGATATGGTTAAAGAAGGTGCTGTTGTGGTTGACATAGGAATAATAGTGCTTGAGGATGGCCGTATTGTGGGAGATGTGGAATTTGAGGAGGTAAAGGATAGGGCATCTTATATAACGCCAGTACCAGGAGGGGTTGGGCCTGTTACCATAGCTATGCTACTTGAAAATACGGTTCGTTCAGCCCAGAGAAACGAGATTTTAAAGACACCCTTTATGCTGGAGTAAAGGTGTATTGGTTAATTTTGGTGAAGCGGTGAAGGGGTGAAGAGGCAAAGAGGCAAATTCTAAGCACTAATATCTAAATTCTAAACAATACTAAGGAAGATAACAAATTTTAGATTAAAAAACTCTGTGAACTCTGTGGTTTCAGTAATGCGGAAGTCAGAAGAATGTAAGTCTTGAAAGGCAGGAAATAGGGTGCTAATACTACACCCTACACGCTACTTCCTACACCCTGTCGTTGAGGATTTGTTTAGGATTTAGTGCTTGGGATTTAGAATTTGAAGGTTATGCTCTATGAACTCTATGTTCTCTGTGGTTTCGGAGTTGTTTGAAAAATTGATATTTAGAATTTGTTTAGAGTTTAGGATTTAGAAATTAGAATTTGTTTTATTTGATGTTTCTATCTACCATTACATATATCGTTCTTTTAATCGCATATCTGAGGGGCATCATTTATGTGGTAAAGGTTTTTGGCAGAAAAACAAGGAAGGAGATTTATCTTGAGGACAATGAAGAAAAAAGAACCACTGTTCTTTCAATCTGCGATGTGGTGCTTTTCAGGAGGCTTTTCAGGATAAATAAACCTCTCTGGTTTGGTGAGTGGCTCTTTCATATAACCTTTTTGCTTGTGGTGATATCCCATCTGAGGCTTTTAATTTCAGGGCTTCCCCGATGGTGGCATCATTTTGTTTGCATCGGCAAGTATGCTGGTCTGTTGATGCCTCTTAGTGTTTTCTATATACTGATTGTCAGGGTTACGGTGGACTGGAAGAGATACCTATCCCCAGGGAATCTCCTGTTAATATCCCTGATATTCTGTGCTGGCCTCAGTGGGGTCTTGTTGCGTCATATATTCAGGGTGGATATAATAGCCGTGAAGGCCTATATGACCGGTCTTTTTGCCTTTAAGCCCTCCCTGTTTCCTGAAAGCAACATCCTGTATCTTCATTATCTAACAGCCCTTGCCATACTGCTCTATCTGCCTTCCCATGTGCTCACAGCACCCCTTAGTATCAGGGAGGCAAGGAAAAGAGAGCTTTTAAGAAAGGCAACAGGGCTTTCAGAGTTAGCAAAATGAAGAAGGCTTTTTCAGAGGGTCTTTCAAGAAAGGAGATGGTTGAACTTAAGGCATGCACCCAGTGCAGGGAATGTCTGCGATACTGTCCTGTTCAGGAGGTGACAAAAAGGATTGAGATATCTCCCTCTGAAAAGATAAGGAAGTACAGAGAGTTTATCAATCAAACCGAAGGGCTGAAGGGGCTGATACTTAAAAAGGAGATACCCGATGAGGTGCTGAGGGATTTTACAGAGGCGGTGTTTGAGTGTACTACCTGTGGTGTCTGCGGTGAGGTATGCCCTGTGGGTATTGATACCCAGAGGCTCTGGCCTTTGTTAAGAAGGGAGATGGTAAGAAGAGGCCTTGGCCCCATAGGCAGCCAGAGGGAGATGCCCGAGGCGGTCAGTAAAAAAGGCAACCCCTATGGAAAGCCTCCTTCAGAACGCTACAAGCCCTGGTTTCCCGAAAATGTGAGGGTTGCAGACAGGGCAGAGGTTGCCTATTACACTGGTTGCACAGGTGCCTATCAGGCACAGCCCATGGTAAGGGGTGATGTGCTGGTGCTTGATGCCATTGGCGTTCCCTTTACAATGCTTGGTGAGGAGGAAGAGGTCTGCTGCGGTTTTCCCCTTTTTATCACAGGCCAGTTTGAGTTGCTTGAATCGCTGGTTAAAAGGCTTGTAGATGCTTACAGACAGAGGGGTGTGAAGAGGCTGGTCTGTTCCTGTCCCTGCTGTATAAACATGATGACCAAGGATTGGCCTCAGTTTTATGGTAAGAAGCTGCCCTTTGAGATATTGCATATAACCCAGTTTCTGTGGTGGGCTTACAGACAGGGGAGGGTCACCTTTGAGAGGCAGATAAAGGAGAGACTGATATACCACGACCCCTGCTATCTTTCAAGAGGTGTTGGGGTGATAGAGGAGCCAAGGAGGCTATTAAGGGCAATCCCAGGAGTTGAACTCCTTGAGTTTGAACACCACGGGAGACTTTCAAGATGTTGTGGTGCTGGAGGGGCAGCAAGGAAGGTCTATCATGAGACCTCTGTGGCAATTGCGAGACTCAGTATAGACGAGGCCACTGAGAAGGGAGCTGACAGGCTTGTTCTTAGCTGTCCTGCCTGTTACGAGAAGGTCAACGAGGCAATGGAGGGTTATAAAAACCAGATACCCATCGTGGATATTATGGAGCTAATAGCAACAACAATAAAAGGGAGAACCTGATGCCCCACTATAAAATTCGTTGTAAACACTGTGGCAGTCTGCTTAAGGATACCTACTGTGCCTTTTGTGAGCACTGCCAGAATGCCCTTCTGGTTACCGAGTACAATGATACAAGCTTCAGATACGACTGTGGTGAGGGAATCTGGAGGTATAACTGGCTTCCCGTTCACAGACCAGAGTTTATTCAGCCAGGCCCTGTGGTCTACCACTCCGAGGCTCTGGGCAGAAGGCTTGGACTTAAAAGGCTTTACATAGCCTTTAACGGCTACTGGCCTGACAGGGGAGCTGAGGTCAAGACCTGCACTTTCAAGGAATACGAGGCTGCCGTTGCCCTTGAGAACGCAAGGGAAAATGGAGTGAAGGGATTGGTGGTGGCCTCAGCAGGAAACACCGCCCGTGCCTTTGCCCATCTGTCAACCCGAACAAACTTTCCAGTCATTATAGTGGTGCCGAAGATGTGTTTACTTGAGATGTGGTATCTGGTTGAATCGGTCAGGGTGCCAACGGTGGCGGTCTCAGATGGTGATTATGCCGATTCAATAGATGTGGCAAGACGGATATCATCAATTATGGAGATGCCCTTTGAGGGGGGTGTGAAAAATATTGCAAAAAGGGATGGGCTTGGTGTGGTGCTCATGGAGGCGGTAAGGGTTATGGGAAGGCTGCCTGAGCACTACTTTCAGGCTGTTGGAAGTGGAACTGGTGCGATAGGGGTGTGGGAGATGGCAGAGCGTTTTTTAAGGGATGGAAGATGGGGTGATAGACTTCCCCGTCTTCACCTTGCCCAGAACCTTCCCTTTGCTCCAATGGTCAAGGCCTGGAGCCAACGAAGCAGGGAGCTTGACCCCTCTGACCTGAACCCCTCGCTTATAAATCTCATAACCACAAGGGTGCTGTCAAACAGATATCCTGCTTACGGGGTAGTTGGAGGGGTGTATGATGCCCTAAGTAGCTCTGGAGGTGAGATGTACGGTGTGGAAAACGAAGAGGTCTTTTATGCAATGAGGCTTTTTGAGGAAACAGAGGGGATAGATATAGTGCCTGCCTCTGCAGTGGCAGTGGGTGCATTGATACAGGCTCTGAAGGCTGGAAGTATTGGTAAGGATGACACTGTACTTTTGAACATAACAGGCGGTGGCGAGCGGATAGTGGAAAAACACTGCGGAACCTTTATTGTAGAGCCCCTGTTTGTTTCAAAAAATACCAGTGATAAACAACTGGAGGAACTGCTTTGCAGACAGTTGAAGATAGACTGATTGAGATACTCAAACAGGAAGGGGTTGATTCCATACTTGCCCTTCCCTGCGACAGGGTGAAATCCCTTCTAAAAAGGATATCTGAACAGGGAAACTATGTGCCATTGACCCGTGAGGAAGAGGGGGTGGGTATTGCTGCAGGTATTGCCCTTGCCGGTGGTAGGCCTGCGATGATTATTCAATCCTCTGGCTTTGGAAACATGATTAATGCCCTGCTTTCCCTTACGGTCTTTTATCAGTTACCCCTTGCAGTTTTTATAAGCCACAGGGGCTCTTATGGAGAAAGGATACAGGCACAAAAACCAATGGGAGAGGCCTTGAAGCCCCTGTTGAGAGCCCTTGGCATTGGTTACACCCTGCTGGAAAAACCTGAAGACCTTGGAAAAATAAAGTCTCCCCTTGCCAGGGTTTACAGAAAAAAGAGGGTGCATGTCTTTTTACTGAGCCCGAGGCTTTGGAAAGGCTGTGAAGGTACACCTTATAGTTACAGGGAAAGAAGGTTTAAACCCTTAGGAAGAAGGATTGAGAAAGCAGGCTCAATTAAGGCCCTTTACAGTAGATACGAGATACTGGATGGCATAAAGGAGGAGCTCCGTTCTGAGGTGGTCATCTGTAATCTTGGAATCCCTTCAAAGGAACTTTACCATATACTTGAGCAACCTTCAAATTTCTATATGCTTGGCAGTATGGGCATGGCAACCCCTATCGGACTTGGCGTGGCTTTAAGAACCAGAAGAAGGGTTTTTGTTGTGGATGGTGATGGCAGTCTTTTAATGAACTCTGGGACACTGGCAACAGTTGCCCTTTTAAACCCTCCAAACCTTACAGTGCTTGCAATTGACAATGGTGTTTATGGTTCCACAGGCAACCAGCCAACCCACTCCTTCAAAAGGGTTGACCTGTCAGCAGTGGCCGAGGGATTTGGCATTAAGGAGGTGTATCAGGTAGCAGACATTGAAGATGTCCGAAGGGTTTTAAGAAAGAGACAGAGGGTTGCCAGATTTGTCCATATTGTTGCAAGACCTGGAAACAGGAAGGTTGAGAACATACCCCTTTCAGGAATTGAGATAAAGGAGAGATTTACAGGCTGGCTCAGGAGCCAGTAGCACCTGAGCCAGACAGTCTTTATTAACCAGCCTTAATACCCTCTATCAGGGTGAGACCGTATTTGTCATGCTTGAAGGGATGGATGGTAGGGAATTTTGAGTAAAGCCAGCCTTTAAAGATCTGTTTGTCACCGTCAAAGACAGTTATATGGACTGCAGGGTTTTTGGGCTCATTTGTAGCAGATGTGATGGAAAGGCTGTCCATCTTAAAGTCAGGCAGAAAATCTCCAACCTTGATTTTCAATGAAGAATTGGGTATCTGATACTCTGAGTGCAGATTGAGAGTAACCTCTTCTTTCTTGTTGGAAGCCTTATCAAGTATTTCAATCTTGACTGCCTTCCATTTTCCCTTAACAAAATCAGGTACCACAATCTGGGTCTCGCCCTTAGGTGCCATTACATTTTGAGGCAGGTTTGCCATAGGGGCAGGTGGTGGTGCCTGAGCCTCTTCCTTTTTCTTGCATGCCCCAAGGGATAGCAAAAGACCGATACCTGCAGATATAGCAATAATCTTTACCTTCATACTTCCTCCTTGTGTGTTTAGTGTGCCTTCAAGGTTGAATTTTATCACTTTGGAGCACTATTTTTCAAATTAAAATCTCCAGAAAGGATGCGGTCCTCTATCTGACTTTCAAAAAGCCCCATCCCTCTGAGTGTTTTATTGCCTAAAAGGCAAAGTGGGCTCCCAGCTTCTTAATGTTTGGGGGAAGGCTTGAGGTTTATACTGTCGTTGTGTTACTGATGCCCCAGTTCTATATGAAGTGAAAAAAAGGGTTTGCTTTTTTAAAGAAAAAAGACGTATATTAAATTATTGACTGATGAGTTCAAAAAGGAGGAGGTTTATTATGATTACAATAACCGATGTGGCTGCTGATAAAGCAAAGGAGATACTAAAACAGGAAGGAAAGGAAGACTGGGGTCTCAGGATTTATGTGGCTGGTGGTGGTTGATCCACCTCCTATGGCCTTGACCTGGCTGAAAATCCCCTGGAAGGGGACGAGATAATAGAGAAAAATGGTCTTAAGGTTTATATTGACCCTTACACATACAGGATGCTCACAGGGATGGAGCTTGATTATGTTGACAATGGTATGGTTGCTGGCTTTGTCCTGAAGGGAGGTCAGCAGGGCTCTTCCTGTGGCTCAGGCGGATGTAGCACCTGCTGATAGGCTGACCAAACCAAAGGGGTGTCATAAAAAAGACCTTAAGAGGGAGGGTATATGTTTCCAGTTCACAGACCAAGGAGGCTAAGGTCATCGGAAACCATCAGGAGGATGGTGAGAGAGACCATTGTCACTACCGATGATTTTATCTATCCCCTTTTCGTTACCTTTGGTAAGGGTGTGAAAAACCCCATCCCTTCAATGCCTGGTTGCTATCAGGAGTCAGTAGATGAGGTAGTAAAGACAGCTAAAGAAGCTTACTCACTTGGTATACCTGCAGTGATACTCTTTGGCATACCCGAGCACAAGGATGAGGTGGGTTCTTCTGCCTACGACCCCCATGGTGTGGTGCAGGAGGCGATAAAGGCAATAAAGGATGCAGTGCCCGAGCTTCTCGTGATTACCGATGTCTGCATGTGTGAATACACAAGCCATGGTCACTGTGGTCTGGTTAAGGATGGAGAGGTGCTCAATGACCCCACCCTTGAGCTGCTTCAGAAGGAGGCACTCTCCCATGCAAAGGCAGGTGCTGATATGGTTGCACCTTCTGACATGATGGATGGAAGGGTAAAGGCAATAAGGGAGGCCCTTGATGGTGAAGGTTTCAGCCATATCCCCATAATGAGCTATGCAGCCAAATACGCATCAGCCTTTTACGGTCCCTTCCGTGACGCAGCAGAAAGCACCCCCCAGTTTGGTGACAGACGAGCCTATCAGATGGACCCGCCAAACAGAAGGGAGGCATTGAAGGAGGTGGCCCTTGATATAGAGGAAGGCGCTGATATTGTAATGGTCAAGCCAGCCCTTTCCTATCTTGATATAATCTCCGATGTAAAGGAAAACTTTGATGTGCCTGTGGCTGCCTATAATGTTTCCGGTGAGTACTCCCTTGTAAAGGCTGCAGCCCAGCTTGGCTGGATTGACCACGACAGGGTTATGATGGAGGTGCTCCTTTCTATAAAAAGGGCTGGTGCTGATATGATTCTTACCTACTTTGCCCTGGAGGCAGCAAGGCTTCTTAACGGATAATTCCTTCTTTCCTTATCGTGGTTTCAAAGGGGCTAAGCCCCTTTGAGGGACTCCGTCCCTCAAACTCCCCAGATAAATCAGGCTGAAGGGCTTTTTAAGATTTTAGATTTTAGATTTAGAATTTAGGATTTAGGATTTGGTTTTCATCAGCCTCTGGCCTTTAGCCCATAGCCTTAAAAAGATGGGGTTCCAAAGGGGCGAAGCCCCTTTGAGTTTTTCACAACCTTACCTGCCTTT
>CAZIIE010000026.1:0-15948 GCA_964539375.1 uncultured Nitrospirota bacterium
GGAGGAGTTATGGCTAAGGAGAAATTTGAAAGGACAAAACCCCATGTAAATGTGGGAACCATAGGTCATGTAGACCATGGAAAGACCACATTGACAGCAGCAATCACAAAGGTACTGGGGCTAAAGCAGATGGCACAGTTTACGAGCTACGATGAGATAGACAAGGCCCCTGAGGAGAAGGCAAGGGGTATAACCATACAGACAGCCCATGTAGAGTATGAGACAGACAAGCGTCACTATGCCCATGTGGACTGTCCTGGCCATGCAGACTATGTAAAGAACATGATAACCGGTGCAGCCCAGATGGATGGAGCGATACTGGTTGTATCTGCAGCGGATGGACCGATGCCCCAGACGAGGGAGCACATACTGCTTGCCCGTCAGGTAGGGGTGCCCTACATAGTGGTGTTTATGAACAAGACCGACCAGGTGGATGACCCTGAGCTGCTGGATTTAGTGGAGCTTGAGATAAGGGAGCTACTTAGCAAGTATGATTTTCCTGGTGATGAGGTACCGATAATAAGGGGCAGTGCATTGAAGGCCCTTGAGAGTGACAGTCAGGATCCCAATGCAGAGGAGTACAAGTGCATCCATGAGCTGATGGATGCGATAGATGAGTACATACCAGAGCCTGAGCGTCCGATAGACAAGCCCTTCCTTATGCCGATAGAGGATGTATTTTCAATAAGTGGACGTGGCACAGTGGTAACAGGAAGGGTAGAGAGGGGAGTAATCAAGGTAGGAGAAGAGGTAGAGATAGTAGGATTTGGAGAGACCCGGAAGACGGTGGCCACAGGAGTGGAGATGTTCCGGAAGATACTTGATGAGGGAAGGGCAGGAGACAACATAGGAGTGCTTTTGAGGGGGATAGGAAAGGATGAGGTAGAGAGGGGGCAGGTGCTTGCAAAGCCTGGAAGCATCACGCCGCACAAGAAGTTTATGGGAGAGGTTTATGTATTGACGAAGGAAGAGGGAGGAAGGCACACGCCTTTCTTTAATGGATACAGGCCTCAGTTTTACTTCAGGACGACCGATGTAACAGGAGTGGTGAAGCTGCCTGAGGGAGTGGAGATGGTGATGCCTGGAGACAATGTGAACATAGAGGTGGAGCTGATAACGACGGTGGCAATGGAAGAGGGATTGAGGTTTGCAATCAGGGAAGGTGGCCGCACAGTAGGAGCAGGTGTGGTTACAAAGATACTTGAGTAAAGCAGGGTGAGTATGGACCAGAAGATCAGGATAAAACTCAGAGCTTATGATCACAGGTTACTTGACCAGTCGGTCAAGGAGATAGTGGAGACCGCAAAGCGGACCGGTGCAAGGATTGCTGGACCTGTTCCGCTTCCCACAAGAATACAGAAGTTTACGGTCCTGAGGTCTCCCCACATTGATAAGAAGTCAAGGGAGCAGTTTGAGATAAGGACCCATAAGAGACTTATAGATATATACGACCCAACCCCCCAGACTGTTGATGAGTTAATGAGGCTTGAGCTTGCAGCGGGGGTGGATGTGGAGATAAAGCTATGACAGGGATTCTTGGAAGAAAACTCGGGATGACACAGATCTTTGATGAAAAGGGCAATGTTGTGCCTGTTACAGTGGTGGAGGCAGGCCCCTGTCAGGTGGTTCAGGTAAAGACTGTTGAGACCGATGGATACGACGCAGTTCAGATAGGTTTTGATGAGATAAAGAAGGAAAAGAAGGTCAATAAACCAATGAAGGGGCACTTTAAAAAGGCAGGCACACCGCCCTACAGGGTACTTAGAGAGTTTCCCATGAAGGAGCTCAATGTGGGTGATACCGTTACGGTTGAGAGATTTCAGAAGGGTGATAGGGTTCATGTTAGCGGGATATCCAAAGGTAAGGGCTTTCAGGGCGTTATGAAGAGACACGGTTATGGTGGTGGGCCTGGCTCCCATGGCTCAATGTTCAACCGTGCTCCCGGTTCTATCGGTGCAAGTGCCTTTCCTTCAAGGGTCTGGAAGAACAAGGGGATGCCAGGTCATATGGGTAATGTGAGGGTTACAGTAAGAAATCTGACGGTTGTTGATGTTAAGCCTGAACAGAATCTTTTGTTAATTAAAGGAGCAATACCCGGACCATCGGGTGGATACATAGAGGTGAGGAAGGACGACTGATATGCCAGAGATTGAGGTAAAGGACAGGGAAAACAAGGTTGTAGGAAAGATAACACTTCCAGAGAATATCTTTGGACTGAAGGTCAAAAAGGATATACTGCATGCTGCAGTTGTAAATTATCTTGCCAACCAGCGCCAGGGCACACATGCCACAAAGACCCGTGGTATGGTAAGCGGTGGTGGCAAAAAGCCCTGGAGACAGAAACACACCGGTAGGGCAAGGCATGGAAGTATAAGGTCGCCACTGTGGAAAGGGGGAGGTGTTGTTTTTGGTCCTCAGCCAAGGGATTATTCTTACAAGCTACCAAAGAAGCAGAAGAGACTTGCCCTTAAGATTGCCCTTAGTGCCAAACTAAAGGATGATGAGCTTACTGTGGTGGATTCTATAAACTTTGATAAACCACGCACAAAGGATATGGTTACATTTCTTAAGGGGTTAGGTCTTGACAGTAAAAGCGTCCTGATAGTTACAGAGGAAAAGGATGACAATGTATACCTTTCAGCAAGAAATATTCCTGGTGTTGATGTGATGAGGGCGCAGGATCTAAACACCTATGAAATACTTGTTCATCAGAATGTGGTGATTACCAGGGATGCACTTAAAAAGATACAGGAGGTCTGGGGATGAGAGACCCTCATGAGGTGATACTGAGACCCCTATTTACTGAGAAAGCGACCTATTTAAAGGAAAGTGAAAATAAATTGATTGTGGAGGTTGACAGAAGGGCCAACAAGATTGAGATAAAGAAGGCCTTTGAAGAGCTCTTTAATGTCAAGGTTGATAAGGTGGCTACCATTAATGTAAAGCCAAAAAAGAAAAGAATGGGTATGTCAGAGGGCAGGACAAGGGCAATGAAGAAGGCAATAATAACCCTGAAGAAGGGTGAAAAACTGGATTTTATAGAGGGAGTATAGAATGGGTATAAGGATATATAAACCAACATCACCAGGCAGAAGATATATGTCAGTGAGTGATTTCAGCGAGATTACCACTGACAAACCCTACAAACCCCTCTGTGTGCCCCTTAAAAAGACAGGGGGAAGGAATAACTACGGAAGGGTGACAGCCTGGCAAAGAGGCGGTGGAAATAAGCGGCTTTACAGGATAATAGATTTCAAGAGGGACAAAATAGGCATTCCTGCCACTGTTGAGACCATTGAGTATGACCCAAACAGGACGGCAAGGATAGCCCTGCTGAAGTATGCTGATGGTGAAAGACGCTACATAATTGCACCCCATGGACTCAAGGTGGGCGACAGGCTTATGTCAGGCCCTGATGCTGAGATAAGGATAGGCAATGCCCTACCTTTAAAGAATATCCCCCTTGGTACCTTTATACATAACATAGAGCTTCGTCCTGGTGAGGGTGGAAAACTTGCCCGAAGCGCTGGTGTTCAGGCCCAGCTTGTTGCAAAGGATGAGCGGTATGCCCAGATAAAGCTTGCCTCTGGTGAGGTGAGGCTGGTTCCTATAAACTGTATGGCTACAGTAGGACAGGTGAGCAATGTTGATCATGAAAACATAGATCTTGGTAAGGCAGGTAGAAAGAGATGGCTTGGCAGGAGACCAACGGTTAGAGGTGTTGCCATGAACCCTGTTGACCATCCCCTTGGTGGAGGTGAAGGAAGGGCCTCTGGTGGAAGACCTGCCTGCTCACCCTGGGGTAAGCCAGAGGGTGTGAAGACAAGGAAAAACCGTAGAACCGACAAATACATAATCAAGAGAAGAAAGTAAGGAGGCAGTAAGTGCCAAGGTCATTAAAAAAAGGACCCTATGTTGACCCAAAACTGATGAAAAAGGTTCAGAAGATGATTGAGACAGGAGACAAAAAGATCATCAAGACCTGGTCAAGAAGGTCAACCATTATACCTGAGTTCATAGGTTTTACCTTTGCTGTACATAATGGAAATAAATTTATTCCTGTATATGTAACTGAAAATATGGTAGGGCACAAGTTGGGTGAGTTTGCACCAACAAGAACCTACAGAGGACATGGAAGCGAGAAGACTACAAAGGTAAGGGGTAAATAGAGATGGAAGCAAGGGCAGTTCTGAGATATGCAAGGATAACGCCACGCAAGGCAAGAAGAGTGATAAACCTGATAAGGGGTAAAAAGGCAGGCGAAGCAATGCTTGCCCTAAGGTTTATGCCCTACAGGGGGGCAAGGTTTGTGGAGAAACTTCTTCGCTCAGCAATGGCAAACGCAGAGCAGAAGGATGTGGCTGAGCCAGAGGAGATGAGGATAGTTAAGGCCTATGTTGATGAGGGCCCGGTTATGAAGAGGCTCTTCCCAAGGGCAATGGGCAGGGCAAATGTGATAAAGAAGAAGACAAGCCACATAACACTGGTGCTTGCTGAAGAGGAGGAAGAAGGTGAATAGGGTTGTGTGTTTAGTGTTAAGTGCTGAGTGTCTGTGTGTAAGAAATTTAACACTTAACACTGAGCACTCAAAACTCAATTTGGGGGTGTATTTTGGGACATAAAACTCATCCGATAGGTAACAGAATTGGGATAATCAGGACCTGGGATTCCAGATGGTTTCGCACCCAGGGTTATGGTGAACAGTTACATGAGGACCTCCAGATAAGGAAGTATATAAAG
Organism: uncultured Nitrospirota bacterium; assembly: GCA_964539375.1. Taxonomy (GTDB): domain Bacteria; phylum Nitrospirota; class Thermodesulfovibrionia; order Thermodesulfovibrionales; family JdFR-85; genus JAADIE01. Next base: position 4,741 of record CAZIIE010000026.1, read on the forward strand.
AACAAACTATACCATGCAGGAATATCAAGAATTGAGATAGAGAGGGTTGGTGAGAAGGAAGGCCAGAAGGTAAGGATTATTATACACACTGCAAGACCTGGAATTATTATAGGAAAGAAGGGCGTTGAGGTTGAGAAGCTGAAAAAAGAGATTGAGGCTATGACCGGTAAGAACATAAGCATTGATATAAAGGAGATAAGAAAGCCCGAACTTGATGCCCAGCTTGTGGCAGAAAACATCGCGCTGCAGATAGAAAAGAGGGTTGCCTACAGAAGGGCAATGAAGAAGGCAGTTGCTGCGGCAATGAGATTTGGAGCCCAGGGCATCAAGGTCCAGGCAGCTGGAAGGCTCGCAGGTGCTGAGATAGCAAGAAGGGAATGGTACAGAGATGGCCGTGTTCCTTTGCACACCTTCAGGGCTGATATAGACTATGGTTTTGCTGAGGCTAAGACCACCTATGGTGTGATTGGTGTTAAGGTCTGGATATACAAAGGTGATGTCCTTGAACAGAAGAGTATAAAGTAAGCGAGGTACAGAGCAATGTTAATGCCAAAAAAGGTTAAGTACCGTAAGACACAGAAGGGTCGCATGAAGGGTAAGGCCTACAGGGGCTCAGAGGTTTCCTTTGGCGAGTATGCCCTTAAGGCACTTGAGCCAGGCTGGATTACCAGCCGTCAGATAGAGGCAGCTCGTGTTGCCCTTACAAGGAAGGTTAAGAAGGGTGCGAAGATATGGATAAGGATATTTCCAGATAAACCGATTACCCGTAAGCCTGCTGAAACAAGGATGGGTAAGGGTAAGGGTAATCCAGAGTTCTGGGTTGCCGTTGTCAAACCAGGAAGGATTCTCTATGAGATGGCAGGTGTCCCAGAGGAGCTTGCCACAGAGGCTTTAAGACTTGCCTCACAAAAGCTGCCTATAGCAACCAAGATTGTTAAGAGGAAGGAGGCGGTAATTTGAGGCCCTCTGAACTCAGAACAATGACCATAGAGGAGTTAAGGCAAAAGGAAAAAGAGCTGAGAAAGGAGCTCTTCAATCTCAGGTTCCAGAAGGCAACCGGTGAGATTCAGAACCCCATGCGCATTAAAGCCGTGAGAAAGGACATAGCAAGGATTCTTACGATAATTACCGAAAAGCAGAAAGAGGAAAAAACAGAAAATAACAATTAGCAAATAAAGAGGTAGAATATGCCAAGAAAAGTATTTGTTGGAAAGGTTATAAGCGATAGGATGGACAAGACGGTAACTGTTGCAGTTACAAGGCTTTATAAACATCCTCTTTATAAGAAATATATTAAGAGAACCACCAAATTTAAAGCCCATGATGCTGAAAATAAGTGCAAAATGGGCGATACAGTAAAGATAATTGAGTCAAGACCCCTTAGCAAGACAAAACGTTGGGTGGTTTTAGAGATAATGAACAGGGAAAGTTAGAGAAGATTATAAGGGGAGAGCAGAAAGATGATACAGCAACAGAGCATACTTGATGTAGCAGACAACTCAGGTGCAAAAAAGGTGATGTGTATCAGGGTCTTAGGTGGCTCCAAGCGCAGATATGCCCGAGTGGGAGACATAATTGTTGCCAGTGTTAAAGAGGCATCACCGGATGGAACGGTTAAGAAGGGTGCAAAGGTAAAGGCTGTTGTGGTAAGGACAAAGAAGGAGATACGCAGGCCTGATGGGACTTATATAAGATTTGACCAGAATGCCTGTGTGTTGATAAATGCCCAGGGAGAACCAATCGGAACCCGTGTGTTTGGGCCTGTTGCAAGAGAGCTCAGATGGAAGGAATTTACAAAGATTATCTCCCTGGCTCCAGAGGTTTTATAGGAGGAAAGGATGGGTTTAGGTATAAAGAAAGAGGACAATGTGGTGGTTATCTCCGGAAAGGAAAAGGGCAAAAAGGGAAGGGTGATTGCCGTGCTTCCCAAAAAGCAAAGGGTGATAGTTGAGAAGGTGAACATTATAAAGAGGCATATGAAGCCATCTCAGAAATACACCCAGGGTGGAATTATAGAGAAGGAAGGTCCAATACATATATCAAATGTAATGCTAATCTGTCCAAGGTGTAATACCCCTACAAGGATAGGTAACAAACTGCTTGATGATGGTAGAAAACTAAGGGTGTGTAAGAAGTGTAAGGAGGTAATAGATCAGTAATGGCTGATGAAAAATACATACCGAGATTGAAGAGGAAATACCAGGAAGAGGTTGTGCCAAAATTAATGCAGGAATTTTCATACACCTCAATAATGCAGGTGCCAAGGCTTGAGAAGATTGTGCTGAACTGTGGCCTTGGTGAGGCTATTGCCAATATAAAACTGCTTGATGCTGCTGTGAACGAGTTGAGTCTGATAGCAGGTCAGAAGGCTGTAGTGACAAAGGCAAAGAAGTCTATTGCAGGATTTAAGCTTCGTAAGGGAATGCCCATAGGTTGTAAGGTAACCCTGAGAGGCAACAGGATGTACGAGTTTTTAGATAAACTGATAAGCATAGCAATACCAAGGATAAGGGACTTCAGGGGATTGACATCAAAGAGCTTTGATGGTAGAGGAAACTACTCAATGGGTGTAAAGGAACAGTATATATTTCCTGAAATAGACTATGATAAGGTTGAGATGGTTCATGGCTTTGATATAACCATTTGCACGACTGCTGAAACAGATGAGGAAGGCAAGGCACTTTTAAGACATCTTGGTATGCCATTCAGGGGTAAATAAAAGAACTGTAAAGGAGTAGGGATGGCTAAAAAATGTTTGATTGAGAAACAGAAGAGGCCGCCAAAGTTCAAGGTCAGAGCTTACAACAGATGTAAGATTTGTGGAAGGCCCAGGGCCTATATGAGAAAATTTCAGATGTGCAGGATATGTTTCAGAACCTTAGCCCATCAGGGACTTATCCCTGGTGTGAGAAAATCAAGCTGGTAGGAGTGTGAAAGATGCTGACAGACCCTATAGCAGATATGCTCACAAGGATTAGAAACGCAATTATGGTAAAGGCTGAAAAGGTGGATATTCCAGCCTCTAAAATGAAGCTGGATATTGCTAAGATTATGAAGGAAGAGGGTTTTATAAGGGCCTATAAAATAATAAAGGACAGGCGAAAGGGCATACTAAGAATATCTTTAAAATATGTTGATGGTGAGAGTGTGATAACCGGTCTAAAAAGGGTTAGTAAACCTGGAAGAAGAGTATATGTTGGCTACAGAGACATACCCAGGGTGATGGGTGGTGTGGGTATAGCCATACTTACCACTCCCCAGGGGATTAAAAGCGACAGGGCATGCAGGCGTGACAAGGTTGGTGGTGAATTAATCTGTTATATCTGGTAAGAGGTAAAACTCAAAGTGGTATTCTGAAGACAAGAAACTAAAAGAGGTGGTTAGATGTCAAGAGTAGGAAAGAAACCAATTGATATTCCCAAAGGTGTTGAGGTAACCATAAAGGACACCACTGTCAGGGTGAAGGGTCCCAAAGGTGAACTTCAGTGGGATTTTCCAGCCTCAATGACAGTGAATGTCAAAGACAACCAGATAGTGGTGGAAAGACCTGATGATACCAGACAGAAGAGGGCACTCCATGGACTGACAAGAAGCCTTATTGCAAACATGGTTAAAGGGGTCAGCGAGGGCTTTAAGAAGGAGCTCGAGATTGTGGGTGTTGGTTACAGGGTTGACCTTAAAGGCAACAATCTGGTATTTAATCTCGGTTATTCCCATCCTATTGATTTTCCTCTGCCTGAGGGTATAAAGGCTGAGGTTGACCATAAGGCAAGACCAGTTAAACTTACCCTTTTTGGAATAGACAAACAGCTACTTGGTCAAACAGCGGCTAACATAAGGTCATTGAGACCACCTGATGCTTACAAGGGCAAGGGAATAAGATATGCTGATGAAAGACTGAAGCTAAAACCAGGCAAGGCAGGAAAATAGAGGAGGTTAGGCTGAATTGAAAAGGACAAAGAGACAGGCAAGGATTAGAAGGCATAGAAGGATAAGAAAGAAGGTCTTTGGCACTCCGGAAAGGCCAAGGCTTTCGGTGTATGGCTCCTTGAACCACATCTATGCCCAGATTATAGATGATATTAAAGGACACACCCTTGTTGCTGCATCCACCCTTGATAAGGAGCTGAAGGCTGAGATTGGCCATGGCGGAAATGTGGATTCTGCAAAGAAGGTGGGTCAGTTAATAGCAAAGAGGGCTCTTGAAAAGGGTATAAAAAGGGTTGTCTTTGATAGAGGTGGTTTTCGCTACCATGGCAGGATTAAGGCCCTTGCTGATGCTGCAAGGGAAGGTGGATTGGAGTTTTAAACAGGGTAGAGGGTGCAGCGTGTAGGGTGTAGTGAACTGGATTGATGATTTAGTTTAGAATTTAGGAATTAGGATTTAGAATTTAAGGATAATAATAAGGAGGTATAGTGCTGAGGATTGATCCATCAGAGCTGGAATTACAGGAAAAGGTGATATTTATCAATAGAGTGTCCAAGGTGGTTAAGGGTGGAAGGAGATTCTCCTTTACAGCCCTGGTAGCTGTTGGAAATGGTGAGGGTATAGTTGGCATTGGCAAGGGAAAGGCTGCTGAGGTGGCTGATGCTATAAGAAAAGCGGTGGGTCAGGCCAAAAAATCGCTGATTAAATTTCCTTTAAAGGACGGCACTATTCCCCATGAGATACTCGGTAAACACGGAGCTGGAGAGGTTTTGCTGAAGCCAGCTAAAAAGGGAACCGGTGTTATTGCTGGTGGTGCAGTGAGGCCAGTGCTTGAGGTGGCTGGACTGGAGAACATAGTGGCTAAGTCAATAAGGAGCCATAACCCCTTTAACGAGGCTAAAGCAACCCTGGATGGACTTCTGAAGCTTAAAGACCCTGAAGATGTTAAAAAGATAAGGTCTAAACCAACAGAAGAGCTTAAAGAAGGAGCAGCAAAGAATGATTAAGATAACCCTTAAGAGAAGTTATATAGGGAGACCTGAGAAACAGAGAAGGGTTTTACAGAGCCTTGGACTTAGAAAAATTGGGCAGACTGTGGTTAAAGAGGATGTCCCCAGCATAAGGGGAATGATCAAGAAGGTTCCCCACCTTGTTGAGGTGGAAGAGGTTGATGACAAAACTGCTGAGAACAAGTAAGCTGGAGGTAACATGAGAATAGATGAGTTAGCACCTGCTAAGGGAAGCAAGAAAAGGCCAAAGAGGGTGGGAAGAGGCCCTGGTTCTGGTCATGGAAAGACCTCCTGTAAAGGGCATAAAGGGCAGAAGTCCCGCTCAGGCACAAGTATACCTGCAGGGTTTGAGGGTGGTCAGATGCCCCTTCACAGAAGGCTGCCAAAGAGGGGATTTTCAAACCATCCCTTTAAAAGGGAGTTTGCAATTGTTAATCTCAAAAGACTTGAAGGCCTGAATGCAGAGGAGATAACCCCTGAGCTTCTTCTCAAAGAGGGCGTTATTTCTTCTTTAAAGGACGGCTTAAAGGTTCTTGGAGATGGTGAGATAAAGAGGGCTGTGACAGTAAAGGCCCATGCCTTTAGTAAGTCTGCCATCCAGAAGATTGAGGCTGCAGGTGGCAGGGCAGAGGTGATATAAAATTGGGGGCTTTATCATCCTTTCAGAACATATTCAAGATTGAGGAACTAAAAAAGAGGATTTTTTATACCCTTGCACTTCTTGCTGTCTACCGAATTGGCTGCCACATTCCAACCCCTGGAATTAATGGAGAGGAGTTAAGCAAGTTTCTCACCGAGCGCGGTGGCGCTCTGATGGGTTTTTTTGATATCTTCTCTGGTGGTGCCCTATCAAGGGTTACAATCTTTGCACTCGGTATAATGCCCTACATAAGTGCTTCCATTATCCTTCAACTTCTCACAGTGGTGATTCCCTCAATAGGTAAGCTTGCCAAAGAGGGTGAGGAAGGAAGGAAAAAGATTGTCAAATACACCCGTTACGGCACTGTTCTTATCAGTGCAATACAGTCCTTTGGTATTGCCGTAGGTCTGGAAAGCATGGCACAGGGTGCATTTATACAGCATCCTGGCTGGTCCTTCCGTTTAATGACCATGATAACCCTCACGGCTGGCACAGCCTTTATAATGTGGCTTGGTGAGCAGATAACAGAAAGGGGAATAGGTAATGGTATCTCCCTTATTATATATGCTGGTATTGTTGCAAGACTGCCCAATGCTGTTATCAGCACAATCAGGCTCCTTAAGGCTGGAGAGCTTTCCATACTGTTTTTGATATTCCTTATAGCGATGATGGTCTTTGTTGTGGGAGCGATAATATATATTGAGAGGGGAGAGAGAAGGGTGCCGGTTCAATATGCTAAGAGGGTGGTTGGAAGAAAGGTTTACGGAGGCCAGTCAACCCATCTTCCCCTTAAGGTTAATACCTCAGGCGTTATACCACCAATATTTGCCTCATCTATTATCATGTTTCCTGCCACCATTGCAGGTTTTATATCCATTCCCTGGGTTCAGGGCGTTGCAAGACAGCTCACACCGGGCACAGCGTTGTACACAATCCTTTATGTGGGGATGATTATATTCTTTAGCTATTTTTACACAGCCATTATATTTAACCCGGTAGATGTTGCTGACAATCTGAAAAAGTATGGTGGATACATTCCTGGCATAAGACCAGGCCAGAAGACCGCCGATTACCTCTACAGGGTGCTTTCAAGGCTGACCTTTGTTGGCGCAATCTATCTTTCCATTGTTTGCGTGCTACCCACCTTCCTTATCAAGGAGTTTAATGTGCCCTTTTATTTTGGAGGCACATCCCTTTTGATTGTGGTGGGTGTTGCCCTTGATACGGTTTCCCAGATAGAGTCTCACCTGCTAACACGCTCCTATGATGGTCTGCTCAAGAGGAGTAGAGTCAGGGGAAGACGGAGATAGCTTATCAATTGTTAAGCATTCTCAATGGATTACCCCTTATTCGCTTGGGAATTTCAAGTGGTAAGGCCCGGTGATAATAATAAAGAGTAAGAGAGAGATAGAGCTTATGAGAAAGGCCTCGGCTATAGTTGCCGAGGCCCTTTTAGCTATAAAAAGATTTGTTTCTCCAGGAATAACCACAAAGGATATTGAGCAGATTGCCGAGGATGTAATCAGAACAAGGGGTGGAAGGCCTGCTTTTAAGGGCTACAGAGGTTATCCAGCAAGTGTGTGCGTGTCTGTAAATGATACGGTTGTTCATGGTATTCCATCAAGTAGAGAGGTCTTGAAATCAGGTGATATTGTCAGTGTAGACCTTGGTGTGATTTATAAGGGGTATATCGGTGATGCTGCTATTACACTGCCTGTGGGTGAGATAAGCCCTGAGGCAAGGAGACTTCTTGAGGTAACAGAGAAGGCTCTATATATCGGGATAGATAAGGCAAGGGTTAATAACAGGGTTTCAGATATATCCCATGCTATTCAGAGCTTTGTAGAGTCTAATGGATATTCAGTTGTAAGGAGTTTTGTTGGCCATGGGGTGGGTAAAAGCCTCCATGAAGACCCACAGATACCAAATTTTGGTCCCCCTGGCAAAGGACCAAAGCTTAAATCAGGAATGACCATTGCCATTGAACCCATGGTTAATGTGGGAAGATACGAGGTCAAGGTGATGGATGATGGCTGGACTGCCAAGACAGTTGATGGTAGTCTGTCAGCCCATTTTGAACATACAGTGCTTATAAAAAAGAAAGGCCCTGAGATATTGACGAAATTAGATTAAATTAATTATAATTAAAAGTTAAAATGCCAAAGCAGGATAACATAGAGGTTCAAGGCGAGATAATTGAGGCCCTTCCGAATGCCATGTTCAGGGTCAGACTGGAGAGCGGTCAGGAGATAATCGCCTATGTCTCTGGAAAGATGAGAATGCATTACATAAAGATACTGCCTGGAGATAAGGTTCTGGTTGAGATGTCACCCTATGACCTGACTAAAGGCAGGATTACTTATAGATATAAATAGTTATTTGTATATTGGTGTATTGGTATAGTGGTATAGTGGTTAGTTGGGAAGAGGGGGTAGGGCAAAAGAGGACTAAAAATTTTTGTTTAGAATTTAGAGCTTAGGATTTAGAATTTAATAAAGATGGAGGTATAAATGAAGGTAAGGGCATCGGTGAAACCAATCTGTGCAAAGTGCAAGGTCATAAAGCGCAAGGGTGTTGTCAGGGTTATCTGTGAAAACCCCAAACACAAGCAGAGGCAAGGTTAAGGAGGAGTTATGGCCAGGATAGCAGGAGTAGACTTGCCAAAAAACGAAAGGGTGGAGATAGGACTTACCAGGATTTTTGGTATCGGAAGAGCTACCTCAAAGAAGATACTGGAGGAGACAGGTATTAACCCCAACACCCGTGTAAAGGACCTTCGTGATGATGAGATTGTTAAGATAAGGACTGTAATTGACAGAGATTACAAGGTTGAGGGTGACCTCAGAAAAGAGATATCAATGAATATAAAGAGGCTAATGGATATAGGATGTTATCGGGGCCTGAGGCACAGAATGGGGCTTCCTGTTAGAGGTCAGAGGACAAGCACCAATGCACGCACCCGTAAAGGGCCAAGAAAGACAGTAGCTGGTAAGAAGAAGGGAGGTAAATAGGATATGGCAAGACGAAGAAGAGGTCCAAAGAAGGAAAAGAAGAATGTCCCCTATGGTATTGCCCATGTGCAGACCACATTCAATAATACAATAGTGACAATCACAGACAAAAGTGGTAATGTGGTTACCTGGGTGAGCGCTGGTAGTCTTGGCTTCAAGGGCTCCCGTAAGGGCACACCCTATGCAGCTCAGCTTGCTGCAGAGACGGCTGCTAAAAGGGCTATGGATATGGGCATGAGACAGATAGATGTGTATATAAAGGGGCCTGGTGCAGGAAGAGAGTCTGCTATCAGGGCAATACAGGCTGCAGGTCTTGATGTTAATATAATAAAGGATGTCACACCGGTTCCTCATAACGGGTGTAGACCTCCAAAGAGGAGGAGGGTATAGATGGCAAGATATAGAGAAGCCCTCTGCAGATTGTGCAGAAGAGAAGGTCAAAAGCTTTTCCTCAAGGGAGACCGTTGTTACACTGACAAATGTGCCTTTGAAAGGAGGAAGTATCCCCCTGGTCAGCATGGCACATCAAGGGTAAAGATAAGTGATTATGGACTCCAGTTGAGGGAGAAACAGAAGGTTAAGAGAATATACGGTGTGCTGGAGAAGCAGTTCAGAAAGTACTTTAAAGAAGCTCAAAAGAAAAAGGGTGTTACAGGTGAGCTCCTTCTGCAGTTTCTTGAACGGAGGCTGGACAATGTGGTCTTCAGAGCTGGTTTTGCAGTGAACATTAGACAGGCAAGGCAGCTTGTTAACCACGGACATATAAAGGTAAATGGTCGTAGAGTTAATATCCCTTCCTTCAGAGTAAGAGAGGGGGATGTGATAGAGCTTAAGGAGGAAAGCAGGAAGATTCCCTTTATTGAGGAAAACCTCTCCAAGGTAGAACACAGAGGGGTTCCTGAATGGCTTGAGATAGACCCTGAGAACTTTAAGGCAAAGGTTTTGAGCCTGCCCACAAGAGAGCAGATACCTCTCGATGTGAAAGAGCATCTGATTGTTGAGCTCTATTCAAAGTAATCAATAATCCTGAGACATTTTTAGTCTCTAAAACATAAAAGGAGGCTCTATGAGTTATAAATTAAAAGGCTTTCAGTTCCCGAAAAAGGTGGCCTTTGAAGAGGATACCCTTACTGATACATACGGCAAGCTAATTGCAGAGCCTTTTGAGAGGGGATATGGAACTACGATAGGAAATTCCCTTAGAAGGGTACTTCTTTCGTCTATTGAGGGTGCGGCAATTACCCATGTCAAGATACCAGGGGTTTTGCACGAGTTCTCCACCATAGAGGGTGTTAAGGAGGATATGGTTGACCTTATACTGAATTTGAAGAAACTCCGATTTAAGCTCCACGGCACAGAAACTAAGGTAGCAAGGATAGATGTCACCGGTGTTAAGGAGGTAGTTGGTGGTGATATCCAGTGCCCTTCAGGACTTGAAGTTTTAAATAAAGAACAATACGTTGCCACCGTTGATAAGGATGCAGAGTTTCATGCAGAACTCTATGTATCAAAGGGTAGGGGGTATGTGCCCTCTGACATGCTTAAATACAAAGACCAGCCTGTTGATGTTATTGCCATTGATGCCGTGTTCAGTCCGATAAAAAAGGTGAATTTCTGGGTTGAAAAGGCCCGTGTTGGAAGGGCAACCGATTATGACAGATTAGTTCTTGAGCTATGGACGGACGGAAGTATAACCCCAAAGGGAGCTATTTCAAAGGCTGCCAATATACTCATTGACCATTTTGACTTTTTTATCATTGATGAGACAGCGGAGACAACAGTAGAAGAGGAGGAACCTGCTGAAGAGGCTGTCACTGTAAGTGATGACGATTTTAATGAAAATCTCCTTAAATCGGTAGAGGAGCTTGAGCTCTCTGTAAGGTCATACAACTGTTTGAAGAACGCAAATATCAAGACCATTGCAGACCTTGTTCAAAAGACCGAGCATGAGATACTGAAGACAAAGAACTTTGGAAGGAAATCCCTCAATGAGATAAAGGAGATACTCAAAGGGATGGGATTGAGTCTGGGTATGAAGATAGACCCCGAGCTCCTTGAAAAGCACAGGGAAAAAAAGGGAGGTGTGGTTAAAGATGCGTCATAGAATGAGAAAGAAACGCTTTGATAGAACAACTAATCAGCGAAAGGCACTCTTCAGGAACCTTATGACCAGTCTCTTTCTGCATGAGCGTATAGAGACCACAGTGGCAAAGGCAAAAGCCCTGAGGGGAATGGCTGAAAAAATGGTAACCCTTGGCAAAAGGGGCGACCTTCATGCAAAGAGACTTGCCCTTTCCTATCTACCAAACAGGCTTGCTGTGGCACGTCTTTTCAATGAGATAGCACCAAGATTTGCTGACCGTAACGGTGGTTATCTGAGAATAGTAAGGACCCGTAACAGGATTAAGGATCAGGCTCCACTTGCAGTGATTGAGTTCATTGATTATGAGGAGAGGAAGGCCAAAAAGGAAGATAAGGAGAAAAAGGAGAGCTAACCCTGGACTGGGTAATCGCCATAGGGATTTTGGTCCTCTGGATACTGCTCCAGACTGTTATCCTGCCACGGCTTGGTATACCTACCTGAGCATCAAAGGCACAGGGGACGTGTTCTCCGCAGAA
>CAZIIE010000027.1:0-15484 GCA_964539375.1 uncultured Nitrospirota bacterium
TTGGTGGAGGCGGCGGGAATCGAACCCGCGTCCGGAAGCACTACGCTCAGGCCTCTACATGCTTAGTCTGCCTTTTAAATTTCAGACAGTGAATTGCCGGCAGACTGGCTTCACTGTCCTATCCCTCATTAATCTCGTCTCATCACCCGAGGGCAGGGTGAATGAGACCAGCCTGCTTTCTGACGCCAGCTGAGGATAGCAGGCATCTCCTCAGTGACGCGCTGCTATTTATTAAGCAGCGAGTGCGAGTTCGCTGTTGGCGTTTGTGTTTGTTCCCGCCTTTTTACGTGGTGACGGGACCACGGCATGCCACCTGAGCTTCGCTACCCCCGTCGAGTCCATACGCCCCCAATAAAAACAAATCCTAAATCCTAAATCCTAAATCCTAAATCCTAAATCCCTACCCCCTACTCCCTACACCCTATTTTTCACAGCCCTTTCAATTTCTCTGCGAGCTTCACGTTCTTTTATACGGTCACGCTTTTCGTATTTCCTTTTACCCCTTGCCACAGCTACCTCAACCTTTGCATAGGGGCCCTTAAAATATATCTTAAGGGGTATCAGGGTAAGGCCCTTTTCCATCACCTTACCCATCAGCCTTTGAATCTCCTTTTTGTGAAAGAGCAGTTTCCTTGTCCTCAGAGGGTCGTGGTTGGTGATGTTACCATGACTGTACGGACTGATATGGCAGTTCAGAAGGAACGCTTCACCCTCTTTTATTATAACATAACTGTCCTTGAGATTCACCTTTCCCTGACGCAGGGATTTTACCTCTGTTCCTTTAAGGACAATCCCTGCCTCAAGGGTTTCAATTATATCGTAGTCATGATAGGCCTTACGGTTCTGGGCAATTATCTTAATCATGGTTCTATTAGTCCAGAATAAAGGTAGGAAACCGTTATTCTTCAGGTTTTATTATATCACAAACCTGTCAATGGCTACTGAAATCAGTTATAATTAATAGTTTATATATTGAGGAGATAAGCCCCTATAAGCCTTTTAAAGAAAGGGATTAAGCTTTAAATGAGGAAATATATTGTCTATCTTTTACTGGCTGCTTTTGGTACAGCCGTTATTGTTAGCCTTTTGTATCTGAGGTCAGAGGGACTTGAAGAAAAATTAAGGGGGCTCTTGACAGAAACCATAGAATCGCTCACCTCTGAAAAGGCCACAATTGACCGTGTCAGCATAAATCCCCTCATGTTTTCTGCAGACATCTCGGGTTTCAGGTTAAGGGACGAAAGGGGTGTAATTGCTGAGTTTAAAAGGGCGAGGCTGTATATTTCACCCTTTGAGCTGATAAAAAAGAGGCTGATAATAAAAAGGCTTGTGGTTTATAAGCTCAGGGTTAAAAGGGACATCGGAGGACTAATCCCCCTGTTTAAAAAGAGCAGAGGCTCTGAACCTTCAGTGAAAAAGAAAGATAGCAAACAGTGGAAGCTGTTTGTCAGGTCAGCCTCTTTGCGTGATGCCTCGGTGGTTTTTAATCTTCCTAAGGGAGGGCTAAATATAGGGGGTCTTTATATGGATGTCAATCTGAGCAAGGGGATGCTGAAGGTCAAAAGGGCAGAATATGAGTATCCTGGACTTGAGGGAACCTTCAAGGCAAAGGCTCTTTTGAAAAAGGGAAAGGTGTTTTTGAGGGATGTTTATATTGATGATAGACAAAAAAGCCAGGTTGAGTTTGATGGCTCAATAACGAAAGAGGAGGGACTGAAGGGTAATTTGAGGGCCCTTATAAAAATAAAGACCCTTTCCAGCCTTTTTGAATACCTTCCAAAAGGGAAAGGCCAGGTTAAGCTTAATGGCTCGATAAAGACACCTGTTTTAAAGGGAAGGGCTATAAAGGAGCTTATCAGGGGAAGCCTTTTTGCATTAAATATTGAGGGTGAGCTTTTTGTGCAGGACCTTTTTAAGATTATCGGTGTTAAGGAGCCCATCTATGGTAAGGCCAGTTTCAGGGGAGCCTTTAAGGGTTCTTTATCAGAGCCTGACCTGACCCTTAAGGTGAAAGAGAAAGGGGGAAGTATTTATGGGGTTAAGGTAGAGCACCTTGAAACTGACTTCAGGATTAAAGACAGGAGGGTGGTTTTTGAGAATGCCCAGGTCAGGGCACTTGGTGGAAGGGCAAAGGTTTATGTTCAGTTTCTGCTTCCAGAGGTCAGATGGTATCAGATAAAGATAGTGGCAGAGAGGCTTGACTCAGAGAGGCTCCTCAGGCTTATTAACTGGGACCCAGGGATGAGAAGGGGAAGGGTCAGGGGGATGCTCTATTTTTCAGGTACCAGGTTTGTGCCTTCGGGTTATTTTGAATATGAAAGGACCGATAACAGACCACCTGAAAAAAGCCCTGTTCAGGGAGTTAAGGAGGTTAAGGGTTATTTTAGAAAGTTTGGTGATAGCCTTTTCCTGAGGAACATGCTGGTAAAGACAGAAAAGACCGTTGCCCAGGGTGGAGGATTTTTAAACCTCAAAGACAGGACAGTGATGATGGATGTAACGGTTAAAACAGCCTCCTTAAGAGAGCTTTTTTTAAGGGATGATACATCTGGAAGGGCAACCATAAAGGGAGGAGTTTATGGCAGGATTGAACGCCCTGTTTTAAAGGGAGAGTTAAAACTCAGCGACGGCCTTTTTATGGGCATACCTGTTGGCAATGTAAAGGGGAGACTTTCCTATAATGTGAATACCATTCAGCTACAGAACCTCGTCGGTCAGTTTGAAGAGGGGAGCTACAGCCTTTCAGGCCTTATCTACACAGGGTCTCAAGAACTCTTTGTGGTAAAAAGACCTCTGTTAAATCTTTTGCTAAAAACTAATAATCTTTATATAAAGAGGTTCAGCAGCCTGGCCCCTGTGCCAGAGGGACTAAGCGGTAGAGTTGATGGGGTCTTCCGTGTGGAAGGCTCACCTACCAGCCCAAACATAAGTAGTACAATCAATGCTCATGATGTGAGTTACAGGGGATTTGGCCCTGGCACGGTTAAGACTGAACTGTTCGTCAATGGCAAGGACATGGTTTTCAGGGGGCTTACCTTAAAAAAGGGGGCATCAGTTCTATCAGGTGGGCTGATTATTAAGGATGAAAAGCTTTCATCCGAGGGGCTTAGTCTGACCCTGTTCACCTCAGACTTCCCTAAAGGGGATAAACTCCCTGAAGGCATACTTATTAAGGGCATTGTGGATTTATCAGGTAACTGGCAGAGACCAACTATCAAGCTTGATTCAGATATTTTGCTTAAAAACAGAAAGACCGGTGGTCTCATTAATGCTGGAGTAATGGATATTCTTTTTGAAGATTTTAGCTCACTGAATGCACAGGTAAGCCTCTTTGGTGGAATTAATCTTTTGTTAAAGGGGAGCTTTGATGAAAGATTTAGCTGGGATGCAAACTTTAACATAAGAGACAGTAAATACGAGGAGTATATAAGGCTTATTGTGGACCATTTACCTGAGGACTTTACCTTTACCCTGAGCGGAAAAGGTAAGCTCAGAGCAGATGATGGGAGAATAACTGGCAGAATGGAGCTCAAGCATCTTCAGATGTCAATGCTTGAGCAGAATATTATCAGTCAGGGGCCAGTTGATATAGAGGTTAAGGATGGAAGCCTTATCATTGATTCTATGAAGTTAAAGGCAGGCACTTCAACCACCACTATAACAGGCCTGATAGACCTTAAGAGGGGATATGACCTGACGCTTTATGGTGTTGCCTATCTTGCTCCACTTCAGCCCTTCCTGAAAGGGGTAAACTACCTGATGGGAAGGGCTGAGTTTGTCCTTGGCATAACAGGGAGCTTTAAAAGCCCGGTTCTTAATGGTGACATGACCATCAGTGATGGGGCATTGTCACTGAGTGGTCTTCCAGGGAGGTTTTACAGGCTTAAGGGTTATCTCTATCTTTACAGAAACAGGGTTGTGCTTGAGGAGCTTCAAGGCCTTTACAGTCAGGGAAGTTTGGTACTGAAGGGTTCTGCCATACTTAATGGAACAGGGGCGCTGGACAGTCTCAGTGCCGAGCTTGCCCTTAAAGGGGTTGAGCTGAACCCTGTTAGCGGTCTTGATATGACCGTGTCCGGCTCTCTTACCATGTCTTCTCAGGATGGTGGATACAATGTGTTGGGTGATTTGAAGGTGTTAAAGGCTGTACTCAGAAAGGACATAAACTGGAGGGCTCTTGTCATTAAAAGCATGAGAGAAAAGGCTATGCCAGCGGTTGAGGTTCCGACAAAGATAAACATGAACATTGCCCTTTACGGCGACAGGGATATAAAGATTAAGACCAATATTGTTGAGGGCGATGGGGTGGTTGATGTTGTAGTGGTTGGTTCACCACAGAGGCCATCACTGCTTGGAAGAATTGAGCTTTCAAAGGGAAGGATATTTTTCAGAAATAATGAATTCACTATCAGACATGCCAGTGCTGATTTTATCAGGGAAGACAGTATATATCCCTACTTCAGTGTCAATGCAGAGACAAGGGTTAGGGACTACAATATCACCCTCGTGCTTGATGGGTATATTGATGAGTTTGACCTTTCACTTATCTCTGACCCACCCCTTGATGAGGTGGACATCTTGAGCCTTCTTATGCTCGGGAGACTGAGCGGTGAGCTAAAGGGTATGGAAGGGGGTATCGGGGCATCGGAGGCTACTGCATTCCTTACCGGTGAATTTCAGCAGACTATTCAGGAGAGGATTAAGAGCCTGACCGGTTTTGACAGGATTGAGCTTGAGCCCTATGTGTCAGAGACATCGGGAAGTATTGCACCAAGGCTCACCGTTTCTAAGAGACTGCTCGGTGATAGACTTTATCTTACCTATTCAACCCTCCTTGGCGATACAACTGAACAGCTGATTAAGATGGAAATGAGGGTGACCGATAGCATTTCCCTTATTGGCGAAAGGGATGAGACCGGTGGGGTTGGAGCTGATATCAGATTCAGGATGAGGTTTAAATGAAAAGGGTAATTTATTTGGTTTTTATAATCCTTTTATTCATGCCTCTTAGAGGCCTTGCAGAGGAGATTTACAGGGTTGAGCATATTGAACTTATTGGCCAGTTAGGTGTTGAAAGCCAGGAGGTTCTTGAGCTTTTTGGTATCAAGCCACCTGCTGAGGTTACAATTCATGACATAGACAGAGGGATAAAGAGGCTTTACAGAAAGGGGCTTTTTGAGGATATAAAGGTTGATTACAACAGGGAAAAGGCAGTTCTTACCCTGACCCTGAAACAGAAGAGATTTATTGGCTCAATAAAGATAAAGGGAAACAGATTTGTCTCAACAGATGACATCCTCCAGGTCATTGAAATTAAGGAGGACAGACCCTATGAGCCTGTAAAACTTAAGACCGAGGAGATAAGACTTAAGAGATACCTGAAAACAAGGGGGTTCCCTGAGGCTGAGGTGCACACTGAGGCAAGGGAAACAGCCATGGGATGGGTGGATTTGTATTTTTTCATAAAGGAGGGTAACCCCATCAGGATTAAAACCATAACCATCAGAGGATATCCCCAGCGTTTGAAGGCTGAGATGAAAATACAGGCTGGTGACATCTATGACCTTAAGGCCCTTGATGAAGAGATAAAACACCTGAAAGAGTACTTCAGGAAGAAAGGTTATATAGGCACGGTAGTTGGTCCCTTTACCTTTTACAGGGGGGAGTTGATACTGAACATCAAGGCAGGCGAAAGAATTCAACTGATATTTAAGGGGAATCATGAGTTTGGTGATGATGAGCTTGAAGAAATTTCAGAACTCAGAGAGTTGCAAAGGATAGGCTCGGAGGAAATTGACATTGCCACAGAGCAGATGTTAGAGGCTTATAAGAGAAGGGGGTATCTGGATGTACAGATTGCACCGGTTGTTGAAGGTGATGAAAACGGAAAAAGGATAACCTTTTTTGTTTATGAAGGGAAAAGATACAGGCTTAAAGAGATTGTCTTTTCAGGCACTTCAATTCCCATTGAAAGGTTCAAAGATATAATGAATCTAAAGCAGGGCGGTATCTTCAGCCAGGAAACCCTTGAGGCAGACCTTAACAGGATTATCTCCTTTTATAATTCCCTTGGTTATCTAAACGCAGTGGTTGAGGAAAGGGATGTTAAAAAGGACAAAGAAGAGGCTCTGGTAACTGTGAAGGTGGCCATAAAAGAGGGGAAACGTTACAGGGTTGGGGATATCAGGATAAGGGGAAACAGTTTTTATACTAAAGAGCGCATCCTCAAATATCTGTCCCTCAAAAGGGGGGATTATTACAACGAGGTTGAGCTTTTCAGCTCCCGAATAGCCATACTCAATTCCTACAGAATGGACGGTTTTTCCGATGCAAAGGTCTCGGTAACCACAGAATTGGGGGACCATACCGTTAATATCCATATAGACATCAGAGAGGGCAGAAGATACAGGCTTGGTAAGATTATCCTGAGAGGAAATCTCCGAACAGACCGAAGGGTGATACTCCGAGAAATAGATATGCTTGAGGGAGAGCCTTTAAACCTGACAGGCATAGCTGAGATACAGAGAAGGTTATACAGGCTTGGTCTGTTCAGTGATGTAAATGTCAGGGCGGTAAATTATGCTGATGGAATTAAGGATTTGCTGATTGAGGTAAAGGAGGCAGCCCACGGTATGCTTGAGTATGGTTTCGGCTTTGGTGAATATGAAGGCCCGAGGGTGATGGCAGATTTTAGTTACAGCAACATATCAGGAATGAACCGCAGACTTAGGCTCAGACTTGAAGGTAGCTCGGTGAAGAAGCGGTTTTTTGCAAATCTTCAGGAGCCCTACTGGTGGGGAAGGGGAACCACCCTGAACGGTGTTTTACAGTATGTTGAACTAAAGCGAAAGGACTTTGATACAGGCGATATCCTTTATAAGGTAAGGAAGTACTCTGCTGAGCTTTTGGGTGAAAAGGAGCTTACCAAAAACATAAAGGTGTTCCTTGCCTATAACTATTCGCTGGTGAAGACCTTTGATGTTAAGCCAGATGTAGTTCTTTCCAAAGAAGACACAGGCACACTGGGGATAAGCAGTATCAGACCTGGTATCATATATGACAGTCGTGACCACCCCTTTGAGCCTAAAAAGGGCATGGTGCTGGGGCTTTCGCTGAAGCTCTCATCGGGTTATCTATTAAGTGAGACCGATTTTTACAAGATAAACATCTCAACCAGCTATTACAGGGCAATAAACAGCTGGCTTACCCTTGCGCTGTCTTTCAGGGGTGGTTTTGCCCAGGGTTTTGGTGATACCAAAGAGCTACCAATTACAGAGCGATTTTTCCTTGGAGGAAGAAACACTGTTAGAGGTTTTGCTCAGGATAGTCTTGGTCCAAAGGGTGAGGATAATTCACCAACCGGTGGTAATGCCTTTCTGGCAGGAAACCTTGAGTTCAGGGTCAGGGCCTGGAAGGGACTTGGCTTTGTACTCTTCCTTGACAGTGGAAATGTATGGCAGAGGATAAAGGATGTGGACTTAAGCATGCGTTATACCGCAGGAGTAGGCCTCAGGTATAGCACACCTGTTGGCCCAATAAGGATTGATTACGGACACAAACTTGATAGAAGGGAAGGAGAAAGCTCCGGTGAGATCCATTTCAGTATTGGTCATGCTTTTTAGCCTGCTGATGGTGTGTCTGCTTCCCGAGCGTGCCCTTTCTGAGCTAATTGACAGGGTCATGGCCAGTGTGGATGATGAGGCAATCACCTCCTTTGACCTTGAGGGGTTTATTGCAAAGATGAAAGCCAGAGGCATCAGGGTTACAGGTAAGGAGGCTCTGGATACCCTGGTAAACAGGAAACTCCTTATTGATGAGGCCAGGAAACTAAGGCTTGAGGCTGAAAGTGACGACAGGCTGATTGAACGGTATATAGAGATAAAGATAAGGCCCTTTGTGTTTGTTAAACAGGAGGAGGTCAGAGCTTATTTTGAAGAGCATAAAGAGAATTTTAAAGGGGTGGACTATCTGCAGGTGCGTCCGAAGATTGAGAGGCTGATCTTTGAAAAAAAACTTAATGGGGCAATAAAAAGGCACCTGAGAATGCTTAAGAAACGACACAGTGTAAAGATAATCCACTATCCAGAAAACTGACCTGGAAGGTTGTGGCAGAACCAGCCCTCTTTAAAGCTCTTTGATAAGGGCAAACTCATCACAATCAGGAAATTTATGGCATTTAAGGCAGTCACTCCATATCTTCTGGGGCAGGGTGGATTTCTCAATTTCCTTAAAACCCATCCTTTGAAAAAACTCCCTGCTATAGGTAAGCACAAAAACCTTCTTCAGGCCGAGGGCTCTTGCCTCTTTGAGGCATCTGCTTACAAGCTTTTTACCTATACCGTGTTTTTGTGCCCGCTCAGTAACTGCCAGGGAGCGAATCTCTGCAAGGTCTTCCCAGAGGATGTGAAGGGCACAGACACCAAGCATGGCTCCGCTTGTGGCCCTGCATACATAGTAATCCCTGAGGTTTTCGTAAATCTCATTAAGAGATTTGGGAAGCATCAGTTCCTTTCGGGCAAACCTGTTTATAAGAGACTGTATCTCTCTTACATCTGATATTACTGCCCTGCGAATGGTAAAGCCCTGTTTTTTATCCATCTTGCCTGAGCAATGAGCTGCCAAGCCTTACTGCCTCAATGTTAGACTCTATGGTATGGTGGTGTCTGCTTGAGAGGGCCTTTTTAAAGGATTCCTCAAGAAGCCCTGGCTCAATGTCTGGAAACAGCAGTGATAAAAGACCGCCAAAGAGGACCATATTGGCATATCGGGTTGAACCAAGCCTCGAGGCCTCTTCAGTGGCAGCTATTGAGTAGGTTTTAAAGCTGTTAAGCCTGCTTTTAAAATCATCAATTCCACATTTTTGGGAAGATATCATGGAGGAATCATAAAGAAGGGTTCCGCTTTCTTTAAGACGGGGAAGGAATTTATTGAAGGAGGGGCAGTTCATAACCACAAGCATATCCGGTCTTGTTACAATCGGTGAGCCAATCCTTGAGTCTGAAAGAACCACAGTGCAGTTAGCTGTGCCACCCCTCATCTCTGCCCCGTAGGCAGGAAACCAGGTCACATTAAGCCCTTTGAGCATGGCTGTATAGGCAAGCAGACGACCAAAAAGCAGAATGCCCTGGCCTCCATAGCCAGCAATGATTATGTTTTTTTCAATGTTTCCCATTATTTTCTCCTGCATAACGGTCTTTAAGTGTGCCTGTTTTAAAGACCGGCTCCATAGAGCTCTTCACCCATTGGAAGGAATCCTTCGGGCTGATACCCCAGTCTGTGGGACAGGGAGAAAGCACCTCAACAAAGCTGAAGCCTTTGTTTTCAAGCTGATACCTGAAGGCCTTTTTTATCATAGCCTTGGTCTCTTTGACGCCTTTTATGCCGTCAAGGGCTGTTCTTGCAATAAAACTCACCCCCTCAATCTGGGAAAGTATCTCTGAGACCTGAAGGGGATAGCCCTCCCTTTCAGGTCTTCTTCCCCGAGGGGTGGTTGAGGTCTTCATTCCAGTAAGTGTAGTTGGTGCCATCTGACCACCGGTCATACCGTAATTTGCGTTGTTAACAAAGATAACCGATAGGTTTTCTCCCCTGTTTGCGGCATGGATAATCTCTGCCATTCCGATTGAGGCAAGGTCTCCATCACCCTGATAGGAAAACACAAATCTGTCAGGCATAACCCTTTTGAGGGCTGTGGCCACTGCTGGCGGGCGGCCATGGGCACACTCAATTACATCAAAGTTAAAGTAATCGTAAGCAAACACCGCACATCCCACAGGTGCTATGCCAATGGTCTTTTCTCTGATGCCAAACTCATCAATGCACTGGGCAATGAGTTTGTGGAGTATGCTGTGTCCGCAGCCAGGACAGAACCTGAAAACTGCATCCTTAAGACTTTCAGGTCTTTTGTAAATCTGTTTCATCATAACACCTCTGCATGGATGTTTTTGTCATAAAAGACGACCCGGTCTTTACCATCCTGCTTTGCCTTATAAAGTGCCATGTCAGCAAAGTAAAGCAGGTCCTTTTCATTGTCAGCATCCTCGGGGAAACAGGAGATTCCACCGCTGACCGTTATATTTAAAGGATACCCTTTTAGCTGTAAAAAGGTGTGGCTCCGTACCCTTTCAAGTATCCTGTTTGCAAGGTTGTGGGCGCTCTGTTTTGTGGTCTTGGGAAGTATCATAACAAACTCCTCTCCTCCGTAACGGGCCACTATGTCTGAACGCCTCGAAAAGTTACAAAGAATATCGGCAAACTCCTTCAAAAGGTCATCACCTGCCTGATGTCCATAGGTGTCATTTACTGCCTTAAAGTCATCAATATCATAAATGACAAGGGAGAATTCATCGTTGTATCTTTTTGCCCTTTCTATCTCAAGCTGAAGACTCTTGTAAAAGTACCGCACATTGTAAAGACCTGTCAGGGCATCGGTAATTGATAATCTCTGGGCCTCTTCAAAGAGTTTTACCTTTTCAATAATAAGGGAGGAGTGATTTGCCACAAGGGATACAATAGAGGCAAGGTCAAAGTCAAAAGAGATGGGTTTGCGACTTGCAAGAAGTAGGGCGCCGAAGATGTTATCGGATATGACAAGGGGTGATATGACCAGAAACTCTATCCCCTCTCTTGTAAAGAAAGGGTTGGTTTTCAGCTCATCCTCCTCGGCTATGTAAAGGGGCTGTCCCTCATCAAAGACATACCAGAGGAGTTTGTCCAGTTCACCTGAACGGGCACCCTTTGAAAACTCCTTTGATATCCCGCTTTCAGCCACTATTCGGAACTCGGTGTTTTCCCTGAGCATTATCATCCCTATCTTGAACTCTGTAAGCATCAGGACCTTCTCAAGCAGGTCTTTAAAGACCTCGGAGATGTTTTCTGAATTTATAAAGGTGGTTGAAAGGGTGTTAATGATCATCAGCTCCTTGTTTCTCTTAAGGAGCTGTTCTTCCAGATTTAGAAAATGGGAGATATCATAAAAGGTGATGGTGATAATGTCATTTTTGAACTTCCACTGATTGCTCTTAAGAAGGATCTCGTATTCTCTGTCCTTTAGCTTTATCCGGTCCTTTACAGTTTCAGAGGATGACTTTGCGTAAAGCACACTCGGCCATAAAGGAGAGAGTTGCTCAAAGTCCTTTATGTGACGGTCCTTTAATTTTTCTGAATCCACTCCAAGTATGCCAAGCAGTGCTTCGTTAAACCCTGTTATCTTGCCATAGTTGTCTATTATGAGTACAGGTATGGCAAGCCCGTCAAGCATCCCTTCATGGCCTTTTTTTAGCTTTTTAGCCTCCAAAGCCCGTCCTTTTTTTAAAGTGCTTAATCTTCAGCTCTCAACTACCTCTTCAGGCAGGGCAATCCTTCCTTTTACTGCACTTGCAGCAGCCACTGCTGGACTTGCCAGATAGACCTCGCTTTCAGGATGCCCCATCCTTCCAACAAAGTTTCTATTGGTGGTTGCAACGGCACGCTCTCCCTTTGCAAGTATGCCCATGTGACCTCCAAGACAGGGACCACAGGTTGGTGTGGAAACAACAGCCTCGGCATCAATGAATATCTCAAGCAGTCCCTCCTTCATTGCCTGTTTGTATATCCACTGGGTGGCAGGTATCACAATCATGCGGACATTTGGGTTGACCCTTTTGCCCTTTATTACCTGGGCTGCCTCTCTCAGGTCTTCAAGCCTTCCATTGGTGCAGGAGCCAATCACAACCTGGTCAATTGTAATATCTGTTAGCTCCTTAGCAAATCTTGTATTTGAGGGTAGATGGGGACATGCCACCACAGGCTCAATCTTTGAGCAGTCATACTCCCTTATCTCAACATACTCTGCATCATCGTCTGAGCTGTAAAAGGTATAGGCTCTCTTGGCCCTCTGTTTAACATACTCTTCGGTGATTCCATCAGGTGCTATAATACCGCTTTTACCACCAGCCTCTATAGCCATGTTGCACATGGTGAGACGGGCATGCATGGGGAGTGAACTGATGGTCTCCCCTGTAAATTCCATTGCCCTGTAAAGGGCACCGTCAACTCCGATATCGCCAATGGTATAAAGTATAAGGTCCTTTCCACCAACCCATTTATTCAGCTTTCCATAATAGATAAACTTCATGCTCTCTGGCACCTTGAACCAGCACTCGCCGGTTGCCATGGCAGATGCCACATCTGTAGAGCCCACACCAGTGGCAAAGGCACCAAGTGCTCCATAGGTGCAGGTGTGGCTGTCAGCACCGATTACAAGGTCACCAGGGACCACAAGTCCCTGCTCAGGAAGCAGGGCGTGTTCCACCCCCATCCTTCCAACCTCAAAATACAGCGAAAGGCTGTGGCTGTGAGAGAAGTCCCTTAAGAGCTTGCACTGCTCGGCTGCCTTTATATCCTTCTGGGGAGCAAAGTGGTCAGGAATAAAGGCAATCCTTTCGGGGTCAAAGACCCTCTTTGCACCTATCCTCTCAAACTCTCTTATTGCAATAGGTGCTGTAATGTCGTTTGCAAGAATCAGGTCAACCCTGGCGTTAATCAGTTCACCTGGTGTTACCTCCTTTTTTCCAGCATGAGCTGCAAGAATCTTTTCAGTAATCGTCATATAACCTCCTATACTCCCTTTGTGGGAACCCTTTTTCGTATCTCAAGTTTATTTAATGCATTGATATAAGCCTTAGCCGCTGCGACTATAATATCGGTATCAGAGCCATTACCCCTTACGGTTCTTCCATCCTGCTCAAGGGTAACCATCACCTCACCAAGGGCGTCGGTACCACCGGTTATACCCTTAACCTCAAACTTCTCAAGGCTGCTTGTGGTTTCAGTAAGCTTAGCTATTGCCCTGTAGGTGGCATCCACCGGACCATCCCCAGTCTCGGTGGTCTCCTTACGCTCACCCCTTATCATCATCACCACCGTGGATGTTGGTTTTGATTCAGTGCCGCTATGGACCTTAAGGCTTACAAGGCTAAAAACCTCGGGTACCTTTTTAACCTCCTCAGATACAAGCACCTCAAGGTCCTCATCAAAGATGTATTTTTTCTGGTCACAGATCTTTTTGAAACGCTCAAAGGCCTTGTCAAGCTCCTCCTGGCTCAGTTCATAACCCAGTTCCCTGAGCCTTTCCTTAAAGGCGTGTCTTCCTGAGTGCTTGCCAAGGATGAGCTTTGACTGTGGAATGCCAACGGTCTCTGGCTTCATAATCTCATAGGTGGACCGCTCCTTAAGAAAGCCGTCCTGATGGATACCTGATTCATGGGCAAAGGCATTGGCACCAACGATTGCCTTGTTAGGCTGAACAACCATGCCCGTGATTTTTGATACAAGACGGCTTGTCTTGTATATTTCCTCGGTCTTTATGCGGGTGTCTGCATTGAAAAACTTAGGTCTGGTCTTAAGGGCCATCACTATCTCTTCCATTGCAGCATTTCCAGCACGTTCTCCTATACCATTAATGGTGCATTCCACCTGACCTGCCCCTTTAAGAATGGCTGTAAGGGAGTTTGCCACAGCAAGCCCAAGGTCATTGTGGCAGTGAACCGATATAATTGCCCTATCAATATTTGGCACTTTATTAAAGATGTATTCAATAAGCTCACCAAACTCCTGGGGTATGGCATATCCAACTGTATCTGGGATATTTATGGTGGTAGCACCTGCATCAATCACCCTCTCTATTACCTGACAGAGGAAGTCCCAATCACTTCGGGTTGCATCCTCAGCTGAAAACTCCACATCATCGGTAAACTGGCGTGCCTTTTTAACTGCATGGACTGCTGCCTCAAGCACCTCCTGCCTTGACATCCTCAGTTTGTACTGAAGGTGAATATCAGAGGTTGCGATAAAGGTATGAATCCTTCCTGACTCAGCAGGCCCTATGGCCTCACCAGCACGCTCTATGTCCTGGTCCTTTGCCCTTGCAAGCCCGCAGACGGTTACACCCTTTATCTCCTCTGCAATACGCCTTACTGCCTCAAAATCCCCTGGTGATGCAATGGGAAAGCCAGCCTCTATTATGTCCACATTCAGACGGGCGAGCTGACGGGCTACATGGAGCTTTTCGTCCACGGTCATTGATGCCCCTGGTGATTGCTCACCGTCTCTCAGGGTGGTATCAAATATTCTTACAGTTTTCATAGCTGCTCTGTCCTTCTTTCTGTGCGTCTTTTGTAGAAAAGATAGGTATTCTCTATTATACCCCAAAGCAGATAGGCCATTGCAAAGGAAAACAGAGCAATCGGCGGATGAACAACTGTAATGAAAATAAGAGTTACAAAGAAGACAAGGAACCAGAAGGGCTTTCTCTTCTTCAGGTCAATCTCCTTAATACCGTGAAACCTGAGGGTGCTAACCATGAGCACAGAGAGGATGATGGTAAGAAGAAGCACCCAGAAACTGCCTTCAGGTGGATTGTCTGCAAAGCTGCTGTGGAATATCACCAGAGTTGCAATAACCGAGGCTGCAGCAGGTATGGGAAGCCCAGTGAAGGCCTTTCTCTCTTCCGAGACCATCTGTATGTTATACCTTGCAAGCCTCAATGCACCGCATACAGCAAAGAGAAAGGCTGTGGCAGCCCCTGCCCTGCCAAGGGGTAAGAGCGACCAGGTGTAGACCAGAATGGCAGGCGCCACCCCAAAGGCTACCAGGTCACTGAGGGAGTCAAGTTCCAGACCGAACTTGGTTGTGGTATTAGTTAGCCTTGCAACCCAACCATCAAGACCATCAAAGATGTTTGCAATCAGTATTGCCCAGGCAGCCCTGACATAGTCACCCTTAATGGCAGATATAAGGGCATAAAAGCCAAAAAACATACCACATATGGTAAGGCTGTTTGGCAGTATGTAAATTCCCTTTTTCATCTTTTACCTTTCAATCGGGCCACAACGGTTGAGCCAGCCCTTACCCTGTCGCCTTCCCTGACCGTTGGTTCAGACTCAGGAGGCAAAAACAGGTCAACCCTTGAGCCGAGCTTTATAATACCATAACGCTCACCCCTTTTAAGGGTCTGGCCTTCCTTCATCCTGCAGACAATCCTTCTTGCCACAAGCCCTGCAATCTGTCGGACAAGCACAGGTCCAAAGTCTGTATCAAGGAGCATTGATATGTGTTCATTTTCCAGGGCAGCAAGGTCAGTGTAGGCAGCCCTGAAACCACCCCTTTTATGTTCAACCTTTAAAACCCTTCCATCAACAGGGGCTCGGTTTACATGGACATTAAGGGGTGACATGAAGATGCTTATCCTGAGCGTCCTGTTACCGATAAAGTCAGGCTCTACAATATGGTCAACCTTAATTACCCTGCCGTCAGCAGGGGAGACCACAAGCTCTTTTCCATCAGGTATGCTTCGTTCAGGGTCCCGGAAGAAATAAAGCACAAAGAGGCATCCTGTTAGAGGTGCTACCGAGGCAGCCACACCCCAGAGTAAATAAAAAGCCACTGTCACAGTGGCAAGCACAAGCACATAGGGATAACCTTCTTTTGCAATCATAGTTTGTTA
>CAZIIE010000028.1:0-6635 GCA_964539375.1 uncultured Nitrospirota bacterium
ACATTGCCTACCACTGGTATAAGATACAGCGGGGTTTTGACGAGCTGATAGATGTATGGGGAGCTGACCATCATGGCTATGTGCCAAGGATAAAGGCAGTGATAAGGGCGCTGGAACAGCCTGAGGAAAAACTCACTGTTATGCTGGTTCAGATGGTTAACCTGCTCAGGGAGGGAAGGCCTGTTCAGATGTCAAAAAGGGCAGGGGAGTTCGTAACTCTTAAAGAGGTCATGGAGGAGGTAGGAGCAGATACAACCAAGTTCATATTTCTGACCAGGAGACCTGACAGTCATCTTGACTTTGATATTGAGGTTGCAAAGCGAGAGTCCTCGGAAAATCCTGTTTATTATGTCCAGTATGCCTATGCAAGGATAAACAGTATATTCAAAAAAGCTCTTGAAGAGGGGGTTGAGATTGACGGCCCAGAGGGCATTGAATTACTCACTGAGAGCGAGGAGTTAGCCCTGATAAAAAAGCTCCTCTTCTATCCCCTTATGTTTGAAGGTGCTGTAAGAGAAAGAGAGCCTCACAGGATTACCTTCTACCTGCAGGAGCTTGCCAGGCTCTTTCACTCCTATTACAACCGCCACCGTGTTGTCTCTGATGACAGAGCACTCAGTGTGGCAAGGCTATCCCTTTGTCGCGCAATTATGACCGTAATAAACGAGGGGCTTTCTATACTTGGCGTTACTGCACCAGAGAGGATGTAGTGTTCAGATACGTCTTCTGAAGGCAAGGGTGTCCAGAGTTACGAATAAAAGGGAAACCACCAGCAACAGGGCAAGGTCAAACAGGTAGGGAAAGTCTGCAGTTATACCACCCTGAAGGGTGGGAAATATCACATTCTTAAGGGCGTCAACACCATAGGTCAGTGGATTTATCTTTGATATAATTTTCAGTATCTGGGGCATGGAATGCACAGGATACATGGCACCGGAGAGAAAGAACATGGGCATCACGATGAAGTTCATAATTACTGAAAAGCTCTCAAAGCTGCTGTAAAAGGTGGCAATAAAGATCCCTATTGAGGATATGGTAAAGGCAAGAAAGGCTGAAACCAGTACAGCCTCAATGAACTTTAAAAGCCCCATTTTAAACCCTAAAAAGGGAAAAAGCAGAAGTATTATCACTGCCTGAATAGTGGAAACAAAGGTACCACTTAAGGTCTTTCCAAGCACAATGGATGTGCGTGAAACCGGTGCCACCAGCATCTCCTTCATGTAACCAAACTCCTTGTCCCATATGATGGAGATGGCAGAAAATATAGAGCTAAACAGCACGGTCATGGCAAGTATGCCAGGGAAGAAAAACTGCATATAGCTCACCCCGGCCTTCATTGGAACTACCCTTGAAAGTCCTCCACCAACAAAAAAGAGCCATATCAGCGGGCGGGCAACGGTTGAAAAGAGCCTGCTTCGCTCCCTGAGGAACTTCTTTATCTCCCTGATAAGAATCACGTATATGGCTCTACCCTCTATCAAAACGCCTCCTGTAGGACCTTATTGCTTCCTTAATCTGGTCCTCTGAGTCCTGCACCTCTTCCCGTATTTTCTTTCCTGTAAGCCTGATGAATACATCGTTCAGAGTTGGCCTCTGCATCCTTACAGAGGTGACCCGTTCTCCGAGAAGCCTTATTATCTCCGGTATGCAGGCATCGGTTCGTTGGGCAGGCACAAATATCTCATCACCTTTAAGCTCGGGCTTAAGCCCTGAGGCTTCCATTAAAAGCCTGAGGCATTCCTCATTATCGGTGGTCTTCAGATAAATCACATCACCGCCAATCTGTTTTTTCAGCTCCTCGGGACTTCCCTCTGCAATTATCCTGCCTCTGTCAATAATGGCTATCCTGTCACAGACCTCTGCTTCATCCATGTAATGGGTGGTCATAAAAACAGTAACTCCCTGCTCTTCAGGAAGTCTCACAATAAAGTCCCAGAGGGACTTTCGGCTCTGGGGGTCAAGCCCGATGGTGGGCTCATCAAGAAACAGCACCTTTGGCTGATGCACTATTGCCCTTGCCACCTCAAGCCTTCTTTTCATGCCGCCTGAAAACCTGCGGACAAAGTCATCCCTTCTTTCATAAAGGTCAACAAACCTTAGTGCCTCCTCCACCTTCCTTTTCCTGCGAGCCTTGGGCACATTGTACAGGATTGCATGGTATAGAAGGTTTTCAAAGGCTGTGAGGTCTTTGTCAAGGGTGGTATCCTGAAAAACTATCCCTATGGATTGCCTGACCCGGTCGGGCTCTTTAAGGCAGTCAAAACCATTAACACTGGCAGTTCCTGTAGTTGGTTTTGTGATGGTGCAGAGGATGTTTATAGTGGTTGTCTTTCCTGCTCCGTTTGGGCCAAGAAAGCCAAAGATGCTACCCTCTTTAACCTTAAAGGAAAGCCCATCTACAGCCTTAAGGCCATTGTAGTGCTTTGAAAGTCTATTGACCTCTATAGCGAACAAAGGTGGGACTACTTGGTCGCAGGCTTTTCAGCTGGCTTCTCTGGTGCCTTTTTTTCAGGCTCCACTGGTTTTACACCAGCACCTGGGGGAAGGGCCTTCTGCTGTGCAGGTTTGGTTGTAACCTTTTCAGGGATAACCGACTCCTTTACCACCGAGCCGCTTTTTATGGAAATAATGGTAAGGAGCAAAGAGGTAACCATGAAGACCACAGCCACCACAGTGGTAATCTTGCCAAGCACAGTGGCCGCACCCCTTGCACCAAAAAGTGTCTGGCTTGAACCACCTCCAAAGGCTGAGCCAAGCTCAGCACCCTTACCGCCCTGGATAAGGACTATACCGATAAGCACCAGACATATAATTACATGTATTACTACGAGCAGGGTTGTCATCTTTTTATGCCTCCTTGAATCTAACAATCTTTGCAAAGCTATCAGGCTTAAGGGAAGCACCACCCACAAGGCCACCATCCACATCGGGCTGAGCCATAAGGGATGCCACATTTTCTGGTTTAACACTTCCACCATAAAGTATACGTATGTTACTGGCTGCCTCAGAGCCAAAGAGCTCCCCAAGCCTCTCTCTAATAAACTGGTGTGCCTCCTCAGCAAGCTCAGGAGTGGCTGTCTTGCCCGTGCCGATTGCCCAGACAGGTTCATAGGCAATAACAAGCATCTCATGGGCTTCTATCTCTTTCAGGCCACCAAATATCTGGGTCTTAAGCACATCAAAGGTCTTACCTGCCTCTCTCTCCTCAATGGTCTCACCAATGCAAAGGATAACCTTGAGTCCTGCTTTAAGGGCAGCCTTTACCCTCCTGTTTACTGTCTCATCGGTTTCACCAAAGTACTGCCTTCTTTCAGAGTGTCCCACTATCACATACTCACACTCCACATCCCTGAGCATTGGTGCAGAAATCTCCCCTGTAAAGGCTCCCTTTTCTTCCCAGAAGAGGTTCTGGCCTGCAAGCCTTACATTTGAACCCTTCAGGAACTTGGCTGCCACAGCCAGCGAGGTAAAGGGAGGTGCTATCACTATCTCCACATCCTGCACATCCTGCACAAGGGGCAAAAACTGGGTTATAAACTCCCTTGTCTCCCCAGTGGTCATGTGCATCTTCCAGTTTGCTGCAATTAAGGGCCTGCGCATGGTATTAATTAAACAACAATCCCCCCCATTCTGTCAATTCTTTACCCAACCACAAGTCGTGCAAAGTTCACGAAGGGCTCGGGATATACCCCTATAATGATCACCATAAGGGCTGTTATAAAAAGGGCCAGACCAAGAGGGGCTGCTGAAGACAGGTTCTGGCTAACCCCCTCCTCTGGCTCATACATGTACATATACATCACAACCCTGAGATAAAAATAGGCTGATATAGCAGAAAAGATTACAGCCACCACTGCAAGCCAGGTATAACCTGAATATATAATCGCTCTGAAGAGATAAAACTTACCAACAAAGCCTGCCGTAGGTGGTATTCCAGTAAGGGAAAACATAAAGACAAGCATCAAAAAGGAGGTAAAGGGGTGGTTTTTAGAAAGTCCCTTTATCTGCTCGAGGGTCTCTATGCGCTCCTCAGGATTCCTTAGCAGTACCAGCACCGAAAAGGCACCTAAGTTCATAAAGGCATAGATAAGAAGATAGTTCATGGTTGCAGAAAGCCCCTCAGCATTGCCGGCTATCACACCAAGCACCGCATAGCCAGCATGGGCAATGGAGGAGTAGGCAAGCATCCGTTTAAGATTCTGCTGCTGTATTGCCAGTATGTTGCCCACCGCCATTGTTGCAATACTGAGCACCATAAGCAGAAGCCGCCAATCAGCTGTAAAGCCCTCAAAGCCTGTTAGAAAGACCCTTCCAAGCACTGCAAAGCCTGCTGCCTTTGGCCCCACTGACATAAAGGCTGTAATTGAGGTGGGTGCACCTTCGTAAACATCAGGAGCCCACATGTGAAAGGGCACAAGGGCAATCTTGAAGGAAAAGGCCACCATTACCATCACAATGGCAAATATACTCTGAAGCCTCATCCCTTTCTTAATGAGAAGGCTTGAAAGCTTCAGCACATCGGTTGTGCCTGTAAGGCCATAAAGGAGCATAATCCCGTAAAGCAGCAGGGCAGAGGAAAAGGCACCAAGAAGAAAATACTTAAGAGCCGCCTCTGTGGAGCGTGCATCGTGACGGATAAAGCCAGCCAGGATGTAAGTGGAAAGGGCCATCAGCTCAAGTCCCAGATAAAGCACAATCAGGTCTCCTGAAGAGGCCATAATCATCATCCCCAGGGTGGAAAACATCAGTATGGTGTAGTATTCACCGAACTCTGCCCGCTCAATCTGAATGTATCTAATGGATATGAGGATTGTTAGTATAAGGTTCAGAAGGAAGATAAACTTAAAAAAGGTGCTATAACCATCGGAAAGAAACATTCCTGAAAAGGTGCTACCCAGGCTCTGGGGCAGGATGTAGGCGGTTATTGCCACAGAGACTATGACCATAAGGCCCACTGTCTCCTTGCTCTTGATGAAAAGCTCTAACAGCAAAACAATAAGGGCAAGGGTAGTAAAAACCAGTTCAGGCATCAGAGGTTGTAGGTTTGGCATGTTCATGGAATAAATCCTCCTGCGATTGTCTTTAGAGCAACCATAGAGTCACCTGCACCATAATTGACCCTTTCAAGAAGGTGCTGCACACTGACATGCATGAAGCTTAAAAATGTATTTGGATAGATACCAATCCAGAGCACAAACACAGCAAGAGCTGCCAGGGTAAGAAACTCCCTGAAGCTCATGGGTTCAAGGTTTTTAACCTTGTCGTTTACACCCATGAAGAACACCCTCTGGTAAAGCCATAGCATATAGGCAGCACCGATTATGATACCAGTTGCTGCAAGCACACCTGCCAGTTTCTTTGCCTTGAATCCACCAAGTATGATGAGGAACTCGCCTATAAAACCGTTAAGCCCTGGAAGTCCAATGGATGCAAGGGTAAAGAGCATAAAAAACCCTGCATAAACCGGCATCACCGTTGCCAGCCCTCCATAATCAGCTATCTGGCGTGAATGGGTGCGGTCATAAACAATTCCCACCGATAAAAAGAGAGCCCCTGTAACAATGCCGTGGTTTATCATCTGGAGTATTCCACCCTCCACACCCTGCATGTTAAGGGCAAAGATGCCAAGGGTGACAAAGCCCATGTGGCTTACCGAGGAGTAGGCAATAAGCCTTTTCAGGTCGGTCTGGGCAAGGCATACTATGCCACCGTAGATGATGGCTATAACCGAAAGGGCCATCATATAGGGGGTCATTGCCTTTGCAGCATCAGGGAACATGGGGAGAGAAAACCTCAAAAACCCATATGCACCCATCTTGATAAGTATGGCAGCAAGAATAACACTTCCTGCGGTGGGTGCCTCGGTATGGGCATCGGGAAGCCAGGTGTGCACAGGAAACATGGGCACCTTTACAGCAAAGGCAGCAAAGAATGCCCAGAACAGCATAAGCTGCAACTTGTAGGGCAGGGCGGTATTCATCAGCTCAAGTATGTTAAAGGTACCTCCCTTAAAATACAGCACCACAACCCCAACCAGCATCAGCACGCTTCCTACCAGCGTGTAGAGAAAAAACTTTATAGCAGCATATACCCTTCTTGGGCCACCCCATACCCCGATTATAAGATACATGGGTATAAGCATAGCCTCCCAGAAAATGTAAAAGAGAAAGAGGTCAAGGGAGCAGAACACCCCAATCATTGCCCCTTCTATTAGAAGCAAGGAAACATAGAACTCCTTGACCTTCTGTGCTATGGAGTTCCAGGAAATAAGAACGCATAGTATCGTGACCAGCGTGCTAAGCAGGATAAAAAGCACACTTATCCCATCCACTCCGAGGTAGTACTGCACGCCCCACTGGGGTATCCAGTCTGCCTTCTCAACAAATTGCATCTGGTGGGTTGTCTTGTCAAAATCAGTAAAAAGAGGCAAAGACATAACAAAGGTCAATACACTGATAGCAAGGGCAAAGAACTTTATAAGGGTCTCCTGCCTTCTGCTAAAAAGCATAAGCAGCAGCCCACCCAGAATGGGCAGAAAAATCACCGTTGACAGTATCGGATAGCCTATCTGCATAATAACTCCCTATATCAAAAATATCATCCCGATTGCAAGAAGCAAAAACACTCCCACAGCC
>CAZIIE010000028.1:6735-15385 GCA_964539375.1 uncultured Nitrospirota bacterium
TCCCTATATCAAAAATATCATCCCGATTGCAAGAAGCAAAAACACTCCCACAGCCATGATGGATGCATAGTGCTCTACCACTCCATCCTGAACCTTGCGCATCTGGGCACCAAGCCAGCCTATGAAGGCAGGCACACCATTTACGATACCCTCTATGATTGCACCATCGGTAAACTTCACTATTATGTTGTTTGCCACCCCAAGGGCTGGTCTTACCACTATAAGGTCATAGAGTTCATCCACATAGTATTTATTCCACAGGAGCCTGTAAAGGAAGGGAAATCTCTCTGCAAGAGACCTTGGAATAGAGGGGTTTTTCAGGTAAAACACTGCAGCAACTATTATCCCTGCAAGAGCCACTGCTACAGAAAGCCCCATGGTCATCCACTCCTCAGCATGGGTGACCTCCTCAGCATGGGGAAGCCCCACAACAGGCTCAAGAAAGTGGGCAAAGTGCTCGGCTCCTCCAAGAATTGGCGGTATCCCAACCCATCCAGAAGCCACAGCACCCACACAGAGCAGTATCAGAGGTATGGTCATCACCTTTGGGGATTCGTGCAGGTGATGACGCTGCTCCTCAGTGCCTCTGAACTCACCGTGGAAGGTAACAAAGATAAGCCTGAAGGAATAAAAGGCTGTAAGCAGTGCAGCCACAGTGCCAAGCACCCAGACAAACCTGCCAACACCGCCTGCAGCGTAAGCCCTGAAGAGTATCTCGTCCTTACTGAAAAAGCCTGCAAGCCCTGGAATTCCTGATATGCTCAGGGATGCTATAAGCATGGTCCAGTAGGTAACAGGCATGTATTTTTTAAGCCCTCCCATCTTCTGCATGTCAAGCTCACCAGCCATGGCATGCATCACCGAGCCAGCGCAGAGAAACAGCAGGGCCTTAAAATAGGCATGGGTGTAAAGGTGAAAGATTCCTGCTCCATAGGCGCCCACTCCACAGGCTAAAAACATATAACCAAGCTGACTTATGGTTGAATAGGCTATCACCCGCTTTATGTCATTCTGCACAAGGGCAATGGTAGCTGCAAAAAGTGCGGTTACTCCACCCACCACTGCCACCACATTCATTGCCGTATGGGAAAGGTTGAATATGGGGTTGCAACGGGCAACCATGAACACACCAGCTGTTACCATGGTGGCAGCATGGATGAGGGCACTCACAGGGGTGGGACCCTCCATTGCATCAGGAAGCCACACATGAAGGGGTATCTGTGCCGATTTACCCACTGCTCCACAGAAAAGAAGTAGTGCTATCAGTGTAACAAGGTTTACCTGAAGGCCAAGGATGTTTACACTCTGGTTAGTGATGGTGCCAATCCTTTCAAAAACAGGCACATAATGAAGTGTGCCCAGGGTAAGAAATATCATTATCACGCCAAGGCCAAACCCGAAGTCGCCAAAACGGTTTACAATAAAGGCCTTCTTGCCCGCATCAGAGGCAGACTTTTTCTCATACCAGAAGCCAATAAGCAGGTAGGAACAAAGCCCCACAGCCTCCCAGCCAAAGTAAAGCTGCAGAAAGTTGTTTGCCATAACCAGCATGAGCATGGAAAAGGTAAAGAGACTGAGATAGGCATAAAACCTGTAGTAACCAGGGTCATCGTGCATGTAACCTATGGAGTAGACATGGACAAGAAAACTCACAGAGGTCACCACTATAAGCATAACCGCAGTCAGAGGGTCTATTAGAAATCCCACAGGAACCTGAAACTTATCTGATATTATCCATCTGTAAAGGTCCTGATTGAGGCTCTTACCATGCATCACATCCAGAAGTACCATCACCGCCACCACCAGCGAGCCAAACACCGCAAGTGTGGAAGGCCAGTGTGCCTGTGACCTGAAAAGCCTTCTTCCAAAAACAATGTTTAGCAAAAAGGCTAAAAGCGGCAAAAAGGGTATCAGCAGATAGTATTCCATAGCCCTATCCCTTCATCTCCTTTATCTCGTCAACATGCACGGTCTGACGGTTTCTGAACATGGCTATCACAATGGCAAGCCCGATGGCAGCCTCTGCTGCAGCTACAGCTATAATGAAGAGCGTTAGCACCTGTCCCCTGAGGTCCTGCATATAATGACTCAGCGCAACAAGGGATATATTAACACCGTTTAACATAAGCTCTATGGAAAGAAACATTATTATCACATTTCTTCTTGTAAGAAAACCGAACATCCCCACTGAAAAGACCATCGCACCAAGCCATAGATACCAGTTTAAAGGAACCATTTATAAAAAGCCTCCTTCAGGACTTTAGTTTCTTTTTTGCAAGCACCACTGCACCAACTATTGCTATAAGCAAAACCAGTGAGGCAATCTCAAAGGGAAAAAGATACTCGGTATAAAGCACCTTGCCAAGTGCCTTTGTCTGGGTCACCTTTGAGACCTCCTCAATGCTCCAGGGTCCGATTGGCTTAACCTCAAAGCCGATGAGTGAAAGAACTGCCACTATCAGGAAGCTTACCGAAAGGGCAAGTCCACCTGGCCAACCATCCACTGCATGCTCAGCGGTTATCTCCTCTCTGAGGTTAAGCAGCATGATGACAAACAGAAACAGCACCAGTATGGCCCCTGCATAGACGATTATCTGGGTGGCTGCCAGGAACTCGGCATTTAGCATCAGATACACCCCTGCCACATGAAAAAACATCACCAGCATCCAGAGCACGCTGTGCACAGGGTTTTTTCCTGTAACCACCATAACCGAACAGAACAATATCATCACCGAAAAATATATGAAAAATGCCTCTACCACCTTAACCCTTCCTCCATTTTGGCTGGTCCTTTGGTGTCCTGAAGTGGTCGGACTTTGGATTCCAGTATTTATCAAAGTAATTATAGCCTTCCTCACCCATGTATTTATCCCAGTTCTGAAGGAGTTTGTCTTTGGTCATGTAAAGGGCATCCCTTGTGTAATCAGAATACTCATAGTGGGGAGTAAGAACCACTGCACCAAAGGGGCATGCCTCCACACAGAAGGCACAGTAAACACACCTCAGAACCTCAATCTCATACCGCTCAACCACCTTTTTGTGGTCTTCGCCCTCTGTTGTGTAGATGTATATACAGCGGGATGGACAGATTGCAGCACAGAGCCCGCACCCAACGCACTTTGCCTCACCAGTGGCAGGGTTTCTTACAAGGGCGTGAAGCCCCCTGAACCCAAGCTCAGCAGGCCTTTTTTCCTTCGGGTACCTGCGGGTTACAGGCTTTGTAAAGAGCCTGCTAAGGGTGAGGGCAAGCCCCTTGAGAATCTCCACAAAAAAGACCTTCTTTATCAGTTCCTGTACAGTCATAGTCTATCCTTTTAAAAGATAACCTTTAGCACACCTGTTATAAGTATGTTAAGCAGTGCAAGGGGTATCAGCAGCTTCCATCCAAGGCTCATGAGCTGGTCGTAACGGTAACGGGGAAGGGTGGCCCTTATCCAGTAATAACAGAAAACGATGAAATAGACCTTACCAACAAACCAGACAATCCCTGGCACATACTTAAGAAAGGGGAGCACCTTTATCAGATACCAGGGCACTGTCCAGCCTCCCAGATAACAGGCCGATGCAATACAGCCCATCAGTATCATGCCTATATACTCGGCAGCATAAAACAGGGCAAACCTCATCCCACTGTATTCCACAAAATAACCTGCCACCAGCTCGCTTTCTGCCTCGGGCAGGTCAAAGGGTGCCCTGTTGGTCTCTGCAATGGCTGCCACCACAAAGACAAAAAATCCCAGAATCTGGGGTATGGCGTAAAACCCTGTTGGATAGGATGCCTGTGCCTTTATGATATCGTTCAGATTGAGTGAGCCTGACATCATCATCACTCCCACAAGACTCAAGCCAAGGGCTATCTCATAGCTTATGACCTGTGCCGAAGACCTCAAACCACCAAGAAAGGCATACTTTGAATTGGATGCCCATCCTGAAAGCACAATTCCGTAAGAGGCAAGGGAACTCATGGCAAGCACAAAAAGAAGCCCGATGTTTATGTTTGCAATCATAAAGTCCTTATAAAAGGGCACCACCGCAAGGGCTGACATGGATGCTGCAAGGGATATGATGGGTGCCAGGTAAAAGATGGGCCTGTCTGCCTTCTCCGGTATGATGTCTTCTTTGAAAAAGAGCTTCAGCATATCTGCCACAGGCTGAAGCAATCCGTGTGGGCCAACCTCCATTGGACCCATCCTTACCTGCATCCTTCCAATGGTCTTTCTTTCAAAGTATGTGGCATAGGCAACATGAAACATCACCACAGCAATGACTATGAGTATCTTGACAACTATTATGCCCACCTTAAGGGCTGTATCCACCCAGCCTGGCTGAAATATTGCCTCCAGTATGCTCATCCCTCTGCCTTCTCCAGTCTTACTTTATTTACATCAAGGCTTATAGAGCCAAGCCTTCCAACCTCAAAAGTTGCCAGAGAGGAAAAATTAGCCTCTGTGAAGGTGTTTGACAGGAACACACGGGAATCATCTATGCTACTGTCAATCTTAACAGCACTCTTAAGGCTACCCTTTTCAGTGGAGACCCTAACCATGTCCCCATCCTTAAGGCCCAATCTTTCCGCAACCTTAGGACCAACAACCACTGATGGGGTATCCTCAATGCTCCTTATAGCTTTTGAATGGCGGCTTGTGCTTCCTGAATGATAAAGAGGTCTGTCGGGCTGTAGCAGTATTTCTTCCTTGAGGGGTTTTATATCATCAATACCCTCAACAACGAACTCCTCCTCAACACCCCTTAAGGGCTCTCCACTGTAGGGCCAGAGGGCATTACCCTTTGCAATCTCCTCATACTTAAGGGCTGTGTGAAGAGGGGATACATGGGTTATCTCATCCCAGACATCCTCTACAGTGTTGAAGCTCTTTTCATCACCAAGCCTTTTTGCCACCTCGGCAACTATCCTCCAGTCTCCCATATCCTCTTTGTTTTCACTGCCTGCCCTTACCATCTGTATCCTTCGCTCCAGATTGGTAAAGGTGCCTGTCTTTTCAGACCAGGCCCTTGCAGGAAGCACAACATCAGCCATAAGGGCTGTCTCCGTAAGAAAGATATCCTGAACTATCAGGAGTTCCAGTTTATTAAGGGCCTCCTGAACCCTTTGCTGGTCGGACAGGCCAAACACAGGGTTTTCACCCATCACATAGAGGGCCTTCAACTGTCCCCTTTCTGATGCCTCTATCATCTCAAAAAGATTAAGACCCTTTTCAGCAGGTACCTCCCTGCCCACTGCCTCCTCTGCCTTGTGCCTGAACATCTCAATAGGCCTTCCACCTGGTAACATATCGGGCATCAGTCCCATATCAATACAGCCCTGATAGTTGGGCCTGTCTGAAAGCAGAAATACCCTTCCGTTTATGAGATAGACAATACAGGCCACAAGTAGCAGTGTTCTGTCAGCTCCACTATGCTGAAGTATCTCAGGGCCCACTATTACCACAGGATTGGTCATTTCCTTGAGTTTTTCAACCACATCGTCCAGATTTATATCTAAGGGCTCAGTGACCTTAACCTTCCTTATCTGTTCCTCAAGCCACTCATTTTCACCCCTTAGCTCAACCTGCTCTCTGAGCCTTTCTATAATCATTCCTGCCACAGCGTCAATCACCGCAGGACCCCCAGGAAGCATGAAGTGGGCAAACCTCTCAAGCCCCTTTGCCCTTCCAAAGGTCACCACAGTGGCAGAGTTCCTTGAGGCTGTCCTTATCTGAAGCCCCAGTATGGGATTTATCTGTGTGGGGTCTCCACCAAAAACCAGCACACCATCGGAGTTCTTTATGCCAGGGATCAGATTGGCAGTAATACCCTGGCCGAATATCCGCTCAAGAAATGCCTGTGCAGGGGCATAATAAAGCCTTGAAGCAGAATCTATGTTGTTTGTTCCTATGGTAAATCTCATCAGTCGCTGAAGCATGTAGTTGTCTTCATTGGTGCACCTTGGAGAGCCAATGCCCCCAATTGCCTGAGGACCGTGCTTATCCATGACCTCCCTAAGCCTCTTTGCCACATAATCAAGTGCCTCAGCCCAGGAGACCTCTCGGAGCTCTCCGTCTCTCCTGAGGAGAGGCATCTTGAGCCTTGCCTCAGACTGGACAAAGTCATAACCAAACCTTCCACGCACGCATAAAAGCCCATTGTTAAGGCCCAGCCCCATACGGGGTATGGTTCGTATAATCCTG
The DNA here is from genome assembly GCA_964539375.1 of uncultured Nitrospirota bacterium. Lineage (GTDB taxonomy): Bacteria > Nitrospirota > Thermodesulfovibrionia > Thermodesulfovibrionales > JdFR-85 > JAADIE01. Next base: position 12,924 of record CAZIIE010000028.1, read on the forward strand.
CCCTCTCGCATCTGCATCACCATGCTACAGCCCACCCCGCAGTAACCGCAGACGGTCTCCACATTATTCTGTATATACCAGGGACGGTAGCTATGCCGGTGAAGCCTTGACATGATTGCGCCAACAGGGCATACGGTCAGACAGTTACCACAGTACTCACAGTTGTATCTACCACCAGAGAAGGGCTCCACAAAGGAGTGACTTCCCCTGCCTGTAACAGTAATTGCATAGGCACCCTGCAGGTCCTCACACATCCTTATGCAGCGGGTGCAGAGCACACAGCGCTCCATGTTTCTTACGATTATTGGGTCATCAAAGCTTTCGGGATGCCGTCTTTTACCCTCGGTAAAGCGGCCTGCATCAGGCCCGTACTGAGCAACAAGGTCCTGAAGCTCGCACTCACCTGCCTTGTCACAGACAGGGCAGTCAAGGGGATGGTTTATAAGCAGAAACTCCAGCATTGCCCTGCGGGCTGCCTTTATCTTTTCGGTCTCTGTCCTAACCACCATTCCGTCAGCAGCCATCATGGTGCAGGCAGTCTGAAGCCTTGGCAGTTTTTCAACCTCCACAAGACAGAGCCTGCATCCCCCGAAGGGCTTAAGTCCCTCAAAGTAACAGAGGGTGGGTATCTTTATGCCTGCCTTCCGGGCTGCCTCAAGCACGCTGACAGGCTTTTCAAGCTCAACCTCTATGCCGTCTATGGTAAGTTTAATCATCCTCTTTATGCCTCAACCATGCACTTTTTGTTCTGGATATGATAATCAAACTCCTCGGGGAAATTCCTGATAAAGTTAAGCACCACGCCTGCTGCACCATCACCCAGGGGGCAGAAGGTCTTACCTGAGATGTTGGATGCCACATCCTGAAGAAGCTCTACATCACCCTTACGGCCAAAGCCCCCTTCAATCCTCTCAAGCACTGTCCTCATCCAGCCCACACCCTCACGGCAGGGTGTGCACTTACCACAGGATTCATGCTCAAAAAACCTTATTGCCCTCCAGCAGACCCTCACCAGACAGACGCTCTCATCAAAGACCATCACCGCACCAGAGCCAAGCATGCTTCCAACCTTTGGCAAACTAACAAAGTCCATCTGAACATCTATCTTATCAGGGGTAAGCACAGGGGTGGATATACCACCAGGGATTACTGCCTTCAGCTGTCCTCCACCCTTTATGCCACCTGAGTGCTCATAGATTATCTCCCTGAGGGTGGTGCCCATGGGAAGCTCATAAACACCGGGGCGTTCAACCATTCCGCTTACACAGTAGAGTTTTGGCCCCGGGCATTCGGGGTTTCCAATCTTTTTATACTCCTCAGCACCAATCTTTATAATGAGCGGGAGGTTTGAAAGGGTCTCCACATTGTTTACCACTGTAGGCATACCCCAGGCACCCACATTTACGGGGAAGGGCGGTTTTATTCGGGGCTGTCCCCTTCTGCCCTCAAGGGAGTCTATAAGGGCAGTCTCTTCACCGCAGATGTAGGCACCTGCTCCCTGATGAACTGATAGGTCAAACTTAAAGCCCGAGCCAAGGATGTCTTCACCAAGAAAACCTGCTTCGTAGGCCTCCTTGATAGCCTCCTCAAGCACCACCTTTGCATGGGGATACTCACCTCTTAGATAGATGTATCCCCTTTCAGCCTTCAGTGCATAGGCTGATATCACCATTCCCTCTATAAGAAGATGGGGGTTTTTCTCAAGTATGGGGCGGTCCTTGAAGGTGCCTGGCTCACCCTCGTCAGCATTACAGACGAGATACTTTGGAAACTTGGGGTCCCGGGATGCAAAGTCCCACTTCATGCCTGTGGGAAAGCCAGCTCCACCACGACCCCTGAGACCTGAGTCCTTGACCTGCTGGATTATTTCCTCAGGCTTCATGCTGAGGGCCCTCTTAAGTTGCTCATACCCTCCAGAGGCCCTGTAGGTCTCAATACGATGGGATTCTGGGTTGTCAATGTTTTTCAGTAAAAATCTCTCCATAACTCCTACTTGTATTGCTCCAGTATCTCAAAGAGGTTCTGTTCGTTAAGGTCTGCATGAAAATCTGTATCCACAAGCATGGCAGGTGCCCTGTCACAGGCACCGATGCATTCCATTATTACCAGGGAAAATCTCCCATCCTCTGTGGTGCCACCAGGCTCAAGTCCGTAACGCTCTTTGAGCAGGTCAACCAGTCGCTCGGCACCCATGATCATGCAGGCCACATTGGTGCAAAGCTGTATAAGATGCCTGCCCATGGGTTTGTGCTTGTACATGGCATAAAAGGTGGCAACACCTTTCACCGTGGCAGGGGGCAGGTTCAGGGCATCAGCAGCTGCCTGAAGTGCCTCCTGACTGAGCCAGCCGTAATGACGCTGCATCACATATAGGGTTGGTAGCAATGCCCCCCTTCTGTCAGGGTACCTCTTCAGTATTTCCTTTATTTCCTCTTCCATCACCATAATCCTGTAAATTCTAA
>CAZIIE010000029.1:0-15351 GCA_964539375.1 uncultured Nitrospirota bacterium
AAAATTTGAAAAGCAAAGGGGCTCAAAGGGGCTTCGCCCCTTTGAAACCCCAAAAGGAAATTTTTTTATGGGGAGTTTGAGGGGCTTTGCCCTTCAAAGGGGCTTCGCCCCTTTGAAAACCCCGATAAGGAAAAATATTTAACAGGGGAGTTTGAGGGGCTTTGCCCCTCAAAGTAACTCCAATGAACTACCTGAAATTTCAGAGACCAAGCAGATACATAGACAGTGAGGTAAACTCAATAAAGAAGGAGGCAAGGCTGAGGTTTGCCCTTGCCTTTCCTGACACCTACGAGGTGGGCATGTCCCACCTTGGTATGAAGATCCTCTACCACATTATCAACAGCACTGATTTTGCCGTTGCAGAGAGGGTTTTTGCGCCCTGGACAGACCTGCTCCAGTATATGGAGCAGCAGGCACTGCCCCTTGGAAGCCTTGAATCAGGAAGACCCTTGAGGGATTTCCATGTAGTTGGCTTTTCACTCCAGTATGAGCTTTCCTACCCCACGGTTTTGAGGATGCTAAGACTTGGTTTCATACCTTTAAGAAGAGAGGAAAGAACCAGTAATGACCCGATTGTGATAGCAGGTGGACCCTGTACTGTAAACCCTGCACCCCTAAGTGATTTTATTGATGCCTTTTTTATCGGTGATGCCGAGGATGTATTGCCTGGGCTTTTGCAGACCCTTAAGGAGCTTATTGATGGCCAGAGCAGAAGGGATGAGATATTGAAAGCCCTCGCAGCGATGGAGGGCTTTTATGTGCCAGGCTTTACCGAGAATTTTCCTGTAAAGAGGGTCTTTGTAAGAGAGCTCAACCAGACACCCTTTCCCACCTCTCCTGTGGTTCCCTATACCCAGATTGTCCACGATAGGGTAAATATAGAGATATCAAGGGGCTGTACCAGGGGATGCAGATTCTGTCAGGCTGGTATGATTTACAGACCCCTGAGGGAACGCTCTCCAAGAAGGATACTTTCCCTTGTGGAGGAGTCCTTAAAAAACACAGGCTACGATGAGGTCTCCTTTACATCCCTCAGCGCTGGCGATTATTCAGGGCTGCTTTCCCTTTTAAGGGCCTTTAATCAGAGATTTTCCGAAAAAAGGGTATCCCTCTCGCTGCCTTCTCTCAGGGTAGGTGCACTGACAAGGGAGGTGCTTCAGGAGATAAAGAGCGTTAAAAAGAGTGGTTTCACCATCGCACCTGAGGCTGCCACCGATAGGCTTCGTGCTGTAATCAATAAGGACTTCAGTATGGAAGATTATGAACGGGCAGTAAACCTGCTTTTTTCAGAGGGATGGCTCAATCTTAAACTTTACTTCATGGCAGGCCTGCCAACAGAGACTGAAGAGGATATAGAAGAGATAATAAAAATGGCAAAACTTACAAAGAAAATTGCCCGAAAATATACCAAAAGGCATGTGAATATAACCGTAAGCCTTTCACCCTTTGTCCCCAAACCCCATACACCCTTTCAATGGGCTGGCCAGATGCAGGGGGAGAGGCTCAGAGAGAGGATTGAGTTTTTGAGAAAGAACATGCCCGGAGGGGTTACCTTTAAAAACCATAACATCCAGATGAGTATGCTGGAGGCAGCCCTGTCAAGGGCTGATGCATCGGTTGGCAGGGTTCTGGAAGAGGTGGCTCTTAATGGTGCCTACCTTGATGGCTGGTCAGAACAGTTTGATTATCAGAGGTGGATTGAGGCCATGGATAAAACAGGCATAGACCTTGAGAGAATAGCTGTTAAAACCTATGAGATGGATGAGACCCTTCCCTGGGATATCATTGATGTGGGTGTGAAGAGGGATTTTCTGAAAAAAGAATACAGGAGGGCAGTATCTTCTGAATGGACAGCTGACTGCAGTGTTAAAGGCTGTGCAGGCTGTGGGTTAGGCTGTAAAAGCGGGGAGTTTCTTGCCAGAGAGGATGTGGGAAGGCTTGAGATTTACGGTGCAAAACAGAAGAAGCGGTTTTCACCGGTGATGGTCAGGGTCTGTTTTGAAAAGGGAAGAAAGCTAAGATACCTTTCCCATCTTGAACTTGTCCAGGCCATGCTGAGAGGTTTGAGAAGGGCAGGGGTTGACCTTGTTTATTCCCAGGGCTATCATCCCTCACCGAAGGTCTCCTTTGGTCCACCCCTGAATGTAGGCGTTTCAGGGCTGAACGAGTACTTTGATATGCATGTTTATCCACCCTTTAATATAAAGGAATCGGTTGACAGGATAAACAATTCACTGCCAGAGGGATTAAGAATTAAGTCCCTGCGATTTGTTTACAAAAAACTACCATCTCTGAGCAGTTTTATATCAAGATACACCTACAGGATAAGGTTTAACAGTAGTACTGATATAAAACTCTCCCTTGCAGGGAGCGAGTTTAGTGATTTTATTGAAAAATTTGATATAATTGGAAAAAAGGAGATCCTTCTCACTCTGAAGGACCTCAAGGACAGAAAGGTCAAGCTTTCTGACATAATCAGGGGACTCTTTAACAGGGCTATTGAGGATGTGGAGATAGAAAGGACAGCCCTTTATGGTTTTTACAGGGGCTGGTTAGACCCGATGGAGGCTGTTGACAGGTTCCCTGATAGGTTTGATGGAAAGTGAGATTTTAATAAATGTCACCTTTGAAGAGGTAAGGGTTGGACTTGTAGAGGGTGGACAGCTCGTAGAACTTTATGTAGAGAGGGAAAAAGAGGCATCCCTGGTAGGCAATATCTACAAAGGCAAGGTGCTCAAGGTATTGCCAGGGATGCAGTCAGCCTTTGTTGATATTGGATTGGAAAAGGCTGCCTTTCTTTATGTGGCCGATGTGAAGGCTGATATTGAGTCCTATGCACCCTTCCTTGACGAGGAAGAGCAGCTTGAGCTCACCACAATAAAACCCCGCAATGATGTCCCCATTGAAGACCTTATAAGAGAGGGCCAGGAACTGCTCGTTCAGGTCTCAAAGGACCCTATTGGCACAAAGGGTGCAAGGGTAACATCCTATGTCACCCTACCAGGAAGATACCTGGTGCTTATGCCAGGGCTTGAGCATGTGGGTATATCCCGAAGGATAACCGATGATGCAGAGAGGGAGAGGCTTAAAACCCTTGTGGAGGGATTTAGACCCCAGGGGTATGGTCTTATTGTTAGAACCGCTGCAGAGGGTGCTGAGGAGGAAGAGCTGAAACAGGATCTTGAGTTTTTGCTCCTTCTGTGGAAGGATATTGAGGAGAAGAAAAAACGGAGTTCAGCTCCAATGATGCTTTACAGCGAGTTTGACCTTGTGCTCAGGAGCGTTCGTGACATGATGAGCCAGGATGTGGAAAGGGTGGTTATAGATTCAAAGCGTGAGTACCAGAGGCTTAAAGAGTTTGTAAATACCTATTTCAGCAAGCTAAGCGATAAGATTCAGCTTTATGAAAACAACGAGCCCCTTTTTGAGGCCTACGGGATTGAGCCTGACATTGCAAGGGCACTTGGAAGAAAGGTATGGCTAAAGTCAGGCGGTTATATAGTTATTGACCAGACCGAGGCAATGACCATTATTGATGTGAACACAGGAAAGTTTGTTGGCAAGGAAAACCTTGAAAACACCATACTGCAGACCAACCTTGAAGCAGTTAAGGAGATTGCCTACCAGATACGGCTGAGGAATCTTGGTGGAATAATAATTATTGACTTCATAGATATGGAGCTTCAGGAAAACAGGGAAAAACTCTTTAATGCCTTTAAGGAGGCAATGAAACGAGACAAGGTGAAAAGCACCATTTTCAATATATCCGAGCTTGGCCTTATCCAGATGACCCGTAAAAGGGTCAGAGAGAGCCTTGGCAGAAAGCTCTGTGAGGTCTGCCCCTACTGTGACGGTAAGGGCTTTGTGCTGTCAGCAAGGACCATCTGTTTTGAGATATTCCGAAAGCTCCAGAAGATCACCGCCCCAAAGGGTACCAAGGTTATAATAACAGCCCATCCCGAGGTGGCAGAACTTTTAAGTGATGAAAAAAGCTATGTGATTGAGACCATTGAGAGGACAAAGGGCATAGAGATAATTATAAAGGAAAACAAAAGCCTTCATAGGGAAAATTACAGTATAACCGTGCTTTAAGGGTAGTGTTGGATGTTAGAAGTGCAACCTCACAGGTTGCCTGCCTTAATAGCCTCTCCAGATTGCCTTGTCATACAGAAGCTGATTAAGGGAAAATAAAACATGGCTGATCTAATGGAGAAATACGAAAGGCTCGTTGATTTTATCACTCTGAAAGAAAGCGTCCTGGTTGCCTTCTCTGGCGGGGTTGACAGTTCCCTGCTTGTTAAGGCTGTAAAGGACAGTGGTATAAACTATCTGGCAATAACAGCCCTTTCGCCAACCACACCAAAGGCAGATATTGAAGATGTAGAAAGGTTGAAGGAGACACTTAAGCTGAATCACCGTTTCATTCAGACCGAAGAGCACAGAAGAGAGGAGTTCAGAAGGAACGATGCCATGAGATGCTTTTACTGTAAGGATACGCTCTTCAGCAGGCTCATTGATATTGCTAAAAAGGAGGGATTTAATTGTGTATTAGAAGGAACAAACCTTGATGACCTTAATGACTACAGGCCAGGCTTAAGGGCTTCAAAGAGGTATGGTGTGATAAGTCCCCTTGCCGAGGTCGGGATAACAAAAAAGGATGCGAGGGAGCTTCTCAAGGGATTTGGTCTCTGGCTTTGGAATAAACCCTCTTCTCCCTGTCTCTCGTCTCGGATAGCCTATGGCATACCCATAAACGAGGAGGTGCTGGAAAGGGTTGAGGCTGCTGAAGAGGTCCTCAGAGGGCTTGGTTTCAGAGAGTTCAGGGTTAGACATCACGGTGATATTGCAAGGGTGGAGCTCCCTGAGGAGGATATAGAAAGGCTCTGCAGCGGAGAACTCAGGCAGAAGCTTGTAAGCAGGCTACTCAGGTTAGGCTATAAGTTTGTAACCCTTGACCTTGAGGGACTAAGAAGCGGTAAGATGAACAGGCTTTTAGATGGATGAAAGAAGGTTATTAAGCGAAAGGCTTGCCCTCTGTGCCCTCTGCGGCAGGTGTAAAAAGGACTGCCCCACCTATCTTAAAGAGCAAAACGAGGCAAGGAGCCCAAGGGGAAGGCTGCTTCTTCTTTATGAGACAGCCAGGGGGAGGGCAGAGATTGACCAGTCAATAGTTGACAGGCTATATAGCTGTCTGCTCTGCGGTGCCTGCGATGGTGTCTGCCCAAGTGGGGTGGATACACTGGGTGCCCTTATAAGGGGCAGGTCCTTTCTCAGAGGATACGACAAAAGGGCGGTGCTACTGAGAAAGGCCCTTTCAATAGGGGTGAAAAGACCGCTTTTATCGTTCAGGCTTTTTTCAACCTTTAAAGAGCTTCTTGGTAGATTTCTTGTGAAAAAGGGTCTCATCCACGAGGGGCTTGACCTTGATATGCCACCGCTACAGAGAATAGGCTCTGTCTTTGAACCATTAACAGGAAAAAAACGGGGCAGGGTGGTGCTTTTTACAGGCTGTGCTGTAAGGTATCTTTACCCCTATCTTGGTCAGTCCTTTATTTCGGTTATGAACAGTCTTGGCTTTGAGGTGGTAGTTCAGAAAAAGGAGTACTGCTGTGGTGCCCCCCTTCTGTCACTCGGACTTCTAAAGGAGACCGAGGAGCTTGCAAGAAAGAATTTAGAAAGTTTCAGGTCCCTGAAGGCTGATGGGGTGGTCTCACTCTGTCCTACCTGCGTGACGGTTTCAACCACTCTGTACAGAAGGCTCTTTGGTGATTCCCTTGAGATGGTGCTCTTTGATGACTTTATAAAGGAGTATTCACTGCCAGGCCAGGGAGTGGATACCGAGGTCTTCTATCACAGTGCCTGCCACAGAAGATTTGCTGGAGGAGATGAGACCACGGTTCAGTTAATTGAAAGACAGGGGGCAATGGTTAAGGGCAGGTCCAGTGGGTGTTGTGGTCACGGCGGTGGCTATTCCTTCCGACATCCTGACAGGGCAGGGTTGATGCTTAAGGAGAGGCGTGAGGAGTTCGTGGAGGCTGATGCAGATGTGGTTGTTACCTCCTGTCCAGGTTGCATGTTTCAGCTTTCAAAGGCAGTGGAGCATGAAAGGGTGATACATACGGTGGAGCTTATTGAAGAGGCGATACAGGAGAGAAAAGCAGAGGATTAGTATAAATTGGCCTGATTATGCTAAATTAGTTCTAAGGAGGTAGTGTTATGCCAGTATATGAATATATATGTAACAGCTGTGGTGCCGAGTTTGAAAAGCTTGTCTTTGGCTCCCAGAAGGTAAATTGCCCGAACTGTAACAGTGATGATTTGAAAAAGAAATTTTCAGTCTTTGGCATGAGCGGCGTTGAAAAACCCTTTGCTGGCTCATCCTCTGGATGTTCAAGCTGTGGAAGCAGTGGTAGCAGTAAGTGTAGTTCCTGTGGCTAACAGGGTTATTTGGGATAGGAAAAGGGGTTATCCCTTAATATATCATCAAGTAAGAGGGGGGCTAATTTGTATTTAAAGGCGGTTAGCCCCTTTTCATCAATCTTTTCAGTGCCCTTTACCCAGCTACCCTCCCAGCGGATATATAGAATCAACTGGTTGTTTTCCATATCTACCCACTGGGGTTTGAAATGGAGGGTTGCTGAATCAAAGTCCTTGACTGAGCTTATTATCTTAAGATAACCTGCTCGTGTGCAGAGTCTCTTAAAGGTGTTGTTGTCCTTGATAAGATAGGCATCCCTCAGTTGTTCGGCAATAGAAAAGGCCCTCTGGGCAAGCTTTGCCTCCTCAGGGACAGGCTTTTTTTCCTTTGAAGAGCAGGAAAGGTTAATTAGAAAAAGACCGATGGTAAAGATTAATAATATCTTCTTCGTCATTCTGCCTCCTTAAGAGAGATGAGAAAGTCCCTGTTTTCTTTGAACCAACTGACAGTTCTTTTTATACCCTCCTCTATTCTTACCCTGGGCTGCCATTTAAGGAGCTGTTTTGCCTTTGTTATGTCAGCCCAGGTTGCCTCAACATCAGCAGGGTGACGCTCAAGCCAGCGTATCTCAGCCTTTTTACCAAGGGCATCCTCAATCAGATTGATAACATCCATGAGGACAACCGAGTTGTCATTTCCAAGGTTTATTATCTCGTATCCCTTCAGGTCAAGACACCTTATGGTGCCCTCTGCAATATCGTCAATATAGGTGAAGTCTCTTTTCTGCTTCCCATCACCAAAAACTGGGATTGGTTTCCCTGTAACAATATTCTTGATGAACTTAAAGATACTCATATCAGGCCTTCCAGCAGGTCCATAGACTGTAAAGTAACGGGGTATGATGATGTCAAGCCCGTAAAGGTAATGATAGCTGTAACAGACCGCCTCTGCAGCCTTTTTTGTGGCACCATAGGGAGCAAGGGGAGTGTCGGTTCTCTGGGTTTCAGAAAAGGGCATCTCGTTAAATCCATAAAGACTTGAGGTGGAGGCAAGGATGAACTTGTTAACCCCCCTGTCTTTACAGCATTCAAGCAGGTTAATAGTGCCCTTGACATTGGTGTCAAGATATACCCAGGGGTCCTTCACAGAGTATCTTACGCCAGCCCTTGCTGCAAGGTTGATGCAGGCATCAAATTCATATTTATCAAAAATTGACCTAATGGTTTCAAGCTCAACAATATCACCTTCTATAAAGGTGAACCCTTCCAGCCCTTGAAGCTGTTCAAGACGCCATCTCTTAAGTCTGGGGTCATAGTAGTCATTGAGGTCATCAATGCCAACAACCTGGTCTCCTCTTTTCAGCAACCCCTCAGCCACCTTGCTTCCGATAAAACCCGCAACCCCGGTTACGAAAACTTTCACAGTATTTCCTCCTTTTCAGATTATAGGTAAATATTTAAATGCAGGGAGTAGGGGGTATTTTTTTTATCCTATAGGCTACACCCTTACCGCTGCAATTATTCTAATTCAAAACCCAGGGGATACAGAGCATCTTACTCTTAAATTCCAATTTCTAAATCCTAATTTCTAAACAAATACCAAATTCTAAAGTATTGTTTAGAATTTAGATATTCGGATTTAGAATTTGCCCGTTTAATCCCTGCCCTTCTAACCTGTTATGATATAATGATATTGCTTGAAGTTGCAAGGGTTTTTAAAAAAGTTTATTACTGAAAACTGCCCCATGGCCAAGTGCGGGCAGTATAGGTGAGGCCATAACCAGTTCTACGGATATAGGAAGGCTGCTCCATGAGATATAAAATACTTTTTCTTTTAATTGCGGTAATTTTCCTGATTATCCCTTTAAACCTTCGGGCTGAAGAGCCCCCACTGGTAATTGAGGGGCCTGAGATTTTGATAATAAAGGACAGTACGATAGGGGTAAATTTCAACCTGAACCTGAGTCCCCAGTACAGGGAGGCTATAAAAAAGGGATTAACAAAGGAGTTTAATATTTATATTGACCTCTTCCGCCACTGGAATGTCTGGCCTGATGAGTTTATAAAGGGAAAAAAGTATGTAAGAACCTTCAGCATTGACCCCATTAAAAAGGAGTTCATAGGTGGGTCCTTTGATGGAAAGGTTTACCTGTACAAGAGGTTTAAGGGACCTGAAAGTCTTATTGACTGGTTTTTGCGTTTTGACAATGCCTATGAGACAACCCTGGAGGGTCTTGAACCTGGCAGATACTATATCAAGATAACGGTTGAGTCAAAAAAGAGTGGTCTTTCATCCCTTATATCCAACATACTCATCATCCTTCCAGTTCATGAGGTTAAGGTTGAGAAAAACTCACCCTTCCTTTTATGGGATGGAAAAACCCTAAAGGTTGAAAGATGAGCGGTACAGCAACAGCAAAGATATTTCTGATACTGCTTTTGAACATCTCAATAATAGCCATACTGACCCTTGGCTTCTTCATCTTTAAGAGTCTGTTCAAGGTCTATATAGCGAAGAGAAACAGGGTGATAGGCTATAGATTCAGAACCAAGATAGTTGCCCTCTTTGTAACCATTACCCTTATCCCCTCTGTTTTGCTTTTTCTTATTGCCACAGGTGTGCTTTCAGCCTATATTGACAGATGGTTCAGCCCTAATATAAAGATACCAATTGAAAATGCCATGTTCATAGCTCAGACCTTTTACGAGAGGGAAAAGGAAAAGGTTCTGCAGGAGGGTAAAAGATATCTTAAGGGGCTTCCTGTTTCAAAGGAATACACCGTGCGGTGGCTGAAAAGGCCTGCAGATGCAGATACCGAGACTGTAAAGGCTGCCTTTGAGGGAAGCGAAGGGGTTGAGGTTATCACCTCACCAGAGGGTGATATTATCAGGGCAGCAATACCTGTGGAGAGGCAGGGAAGGATAAGGAGTGTCCTTCTTTTTGAGGAGACCCTTCCAAGACAGTTTGTTGTGCAGGCTGAAAAGATAAAGGAGGATTATGAAAACTTTCTGTCCCTCTATCAATGGAAGATACCCCTGAAGACCAATTACATATTGTTGATGGGCTTTCTCACTCTTTTAATTATCTTTGCAGCCCTCTGGGTCTCCTTGAAAATATCAAACTGGATAAGCGTTCCCATCCAGAAGCTGGCCTATGCTACAGAGCAGATTGCAAGGGGAGACCTTGATGTGAGGGTGGAGCTTAAAAGGGATGATGAGATAGGTATGCTTGTTGATTCCTTCAACAGGATGGTCAGAGAACTAAAGGAGATAAAGCTGTCTCTGGAGAATGCCTATCTGGAGTCTGACCGAAGAAGGGTTTGCTTTGAGAATATTGTGGAGAATATTGATTCGGGAGTGGTTTCTGTAGATGAGCAGGGAAGGGTGGTAACCGTAAACTCAACAGCATGCCGTATACTGGGTTTAAAGGCTGGTGATTTAGTAAATCGTGGATATGAAGAGGTTTTTAACTATATTGAATCAGAGGAGCTTAGACAGTATGTTAAGGGCATAAGGCTAAGCGAGTTTGGCAGTGCTACCAAGCAATTTGATGTTAAGATTGGCGGACAGTTGAGGGTGCTAAAGTTTTTTATATCTAACCTTAAGGATGTTCAAGGACATTCCCTTGGGCTTCTTGTGGTTTTTGAGGATATTACAGAGCTCTTAAAGGCCCAGCAGGCCCTGGCATGGCAGGAAGTAGCAAGAAGAATGGCCCATGAAATTAAAAACCCCCTGACGCCGATAAAACTCTCTGCTGAAAGGATACTTAAAAAATGGAGGCGAGGCGATGACGATATCGGCGCTGTGGTGGAGGGAGCGACTAACACGATTATAAAGGAGGTTGAGCAGCTTCAGAGGATGGTTAATGAGTTTTCAAGGCTTGGCAGACTGCCCCAGATAAAAAAGACAGTAACCAGGATAGAGCAGATAATAGAGGAGTTAAAGCATATATACCGTGACTTTGAGCAGAGAATATCCTTTGAGATTGATGGTTCAATTCCTGAGGTTATGCTTGATCGGGACCAGATAAAGAGAGCCCTGATGAATCTTATTGACAACGCAGTGGCTGCCACCAATGGAGATGAAAACATTCTTATAAGGGTCAACTACAGTGAAAATTCCAAACAGCTTATAGTGGTGGTGGCTGACAATGGTATTGGCGTAAAAGAGGAAGACAGGGATAAACTATTTCTACCCTATTTTTCCAGGAAGAAAGGTGGCACTGGACTTGGACTTGCCATTGTGCATAAGATAATAACTGACCACGGTGGTGAAATCACTGTGGAGGATAACCAACCAAAGGGGACGATATTTACTATAAAGTTACCTGTTTAACTTACTACAGGGGATAGCCATGCAATATACAGTGCTTGTAGTTGATGATGAGGCGGGCATAAGGGAAAGCCTCAAGGATATACTTGAGGACGAAGGATATGAAGTGCTTACAGCAGCCGATGCTGAAGAGGCAATAAAGGTGTTTAACCAGAGCCAGCCTGACCTGGTCTATCTGGATATATGGCTTCCTGACAGAGATGGTCTTGAGGTGCTTGAGGAAATAAAGGCAAAGGATAGCTCTGTCCCTGTGGTCATGATATCAGGCCATGGAACCATTGAGGTTGCTGTTAAGGCTACCAAGCTTGGTGCCTACGATTTTCTTGAAAAGCCCCTGTCCCTTGAGAGGGTTTTGCTTACAGCCCAGAGGGCAATAGAGAGGGGAAGGCTTGAGCAGGAGTATAAAGAGCTAAAAAACAGGATTTCTGGAAAGTATCAGCTTGTTGGACAATCAAGGGTGATAGAGGTTCTGAAAGAGGAAATTGAGAGGGTTTCAAGAACAAATAGCAGGGTGCTGATTACCGGTGAGAGTGGAACAGGAAAGGAGCTGGTAGCAAGACTTATCCACGAATATAGCGCAAGGGCTCATCAGCCCTTTATAGAGGTGAACTGTGCAGCCATCCCCCAGGAGTTAATTGAAAGTGAGCTTTTTGGCCATGAAAAGGGTTCCTTTACCGGCGCTTATGAGCGTAAAAAGGGAAAGTTTGAACTTGCTGACAAGGGAACACTGTTTCTTGATGAGATAGGTGATATGTCGTTGCTTACCCAGGCAAAGGTTTTGAGGGTTATTGAGACCCAGGAGTTTCAACGGGTTGGTGGTAATAAAAGCATAAAGACTGATGTTCGCATCATAGCAGCTACTAACAAGAACCTGGAGAGGGAGGTAAAGAAGGGTAATTTCAGGGAGGACCTCTATTTCAGGCTGAATGTTATCCCCCTTCATATACCACCTTTAAGGGAAAGAAAGGAGGATATCCCTCTTCTTGTAAGGCATTTTATCAAGACCATTTCTGCTGAGTATGGCAGAGCAGAAAAGAGAATAAGCGATGAGGCATTACAGCTTCTTATGCAGTACGACTGGCCTGGCAATGTAAGGGAGCTAAGAAACGCTGTTGAGAGGATGGTAATCATGTGTCCTTCCGATGAGATATCTCCAAAGGATATACCAATGTTTAAAACCGATGAGGGAGGGGATTACTTTTCCTACAAGACCCTTAAGGAGGCAAGGGAGGCCTTTGAAAGGGATTTTATCCTGAAAAGGTTAAAGGAGAATAACTGGAACATATCAAAGACAGCTGAGGTTCTAAACATAGAACGGAGTAATCTCTACAGAAAAATAAAAAATTACGGAATCCATATTCAGACTTGACAAAACCCATCTTTTCTGGTAATATATCAAGTCTTTTATGAGAGATTGAGGAGGTTCATGTGCCAACTATTAATCAACTGGTAAGAAAAGGCAGAAAAAGAATCAAGGAAAAGACAAAGAGTCCAGCCCTTCAAAACTGCCCCCAGCGTCGCGGGGTCTGTACAAGGGTTTATACAACAACACCTAAGAAACCTAACTCAGCCTTGAGAAAGGTAGCAAAGGTCAGGCTTACCAATGGCTACGAGGTTATTGCCTATATTCCAGGTATCGGACATAATCTTCAGGAGCATTCCATTGTACTTATAAGGGGTGGAAGGGTGAAGGACCTCCCTGGTGTGAGGTACCATATAGTTAGAGGTGCTCTTGACACCCAGGGTGTTGCTGACAGGCGTCAGGGTAGATCCAAATACGGTGCAAAGAGACCAAAGTAGGGGTGTAGAAGATGCCAAGAAGAAGAGTAGCAGCAAAAAGAGAGGTTTTACCAGATCCTAAATATAACAGCAAACTTGTCAGCAAGTTCATAAATGCAATAATGAAGGATGGCAAGAAATCCCTTGCCGAACGAATCTGTTATGGTGCCTTTGAGATAATCAGGGAGAAAACTGGTGAAGACCCGCTTAAGGTTTTTAAGACTGCTATAGAGAATGTGCGCCCTGTGATTGAGGTTCGTCCAAGAAGGGTAGGTGGCGCAACCTATCAGGTTCCTGTTGAGGTGAGACAGAATCGTAGTCTGGCCCTTGCCTTCAGGTGGATAAGGGATAACTCCCGTAAGAGAGGCGAGAGGACCATGATGGAGAGGCTTGCTGCTGAACTTCTTGATGCATACAACGGCACAGGAGCCTCAATCAAGAAAAGAGAGGATACCCACAAAATGGCAGAGGCTAACAGGGCCTTTGCTCACTACAGGTGGTAGGTTAACCTCTTAAGATTCCCTGAGATAGTAAAAATTAATTTATGAGAATTAATTGACGGAGATAACTATTGTCTTTTAAAGGAGAAGGAGTAGAAGGTGAGATTTCCATTAGAAAAGGTTAGAAATATCGGTATCATGGCCCACATTGATGCGGGCAAGACCACCACTACGGAAAGAATCCTTTACTATACAGGTGTTACTTACAAGATTGGTGAGGTTCACGAGGGAACTGCTGTGATGGACTGGATGGTTCAGGAGCAGGAAAGGGGAATTACAATTACCTCGGCAGCAACCACCTGTTTCTGGCGGGACCACAGGATAAATATAATTGATACCCCAGGGCATGTGGACTTCACCATTGAGGTTGAAAGGGCCTTGAGGGTGCTTGATGGTGCTGTTGCTGTGTTTGATGCAGCTGCAGGTGTGGAGCCCCAGTCTGAAACTGTCTGGAGACAGGCAAATAAGTACGGGGTTCCAAGGATAGCCTTTATGAACAAGATGGACAAGATGGGTGCAGACTTCTTTATGTCTATAAACTCAATGGTTGAGAGGCTTGGTGCAAATCCTGTGGCTGTGCAGATACCAATTGGTGCTGAAGAGACCTTCCGTGGTCCGATAGACCTTGTTAAGATGAGGGCCTTTTACTTTGACGATGAGACCCTTGGGGCAAAGTTTGTTGAAGATGAGATTCCAGATGAGTACAGGGCTCAGGCTGAAGAGTACAGGGAAAAGATGCTTGAGGCCCTGGCTGATGTGGATGAAAATATAATGGAAAAGTATCTAAATGGTGAAGAGATAAGCGAGGAAGAGATAAAAAAGGCACTCAGACAGGGTACCCTTGAGATGAAGATAACCCCTGTGCTCTGTGGCTCTGCCTTTAAGAATAAGGGCGTTCAGCTACTGCTTGATGCAATAGTTGATTATCTTCCCTCCCCGTTAGATATACCCCCTGTGAAGGGTAAAACCCCTGATGGTGAGGAGGCTGAGCGAAAGGCATCGGATGATGAGCCCTTCTCAGCCCTTGCCTTTAAGGTTATGACTGACCCCTATGTGGGGCAGCTAACATACATAAGGGTTTATTCAGGTGTGATGACCGCTGGCTCCTATGTCTATAACATTACCAAGGATAAAAAGGAGCGTATCGGAAGGCTCCTTAAGATGCATGCCAACAAGCGTGAGGAGATAAAGGAAATAAGGGCTGGTGATATTGCCGCTGCAGTGGGACTTAAATATACTCTTACAGGGGATACCCTCTGTGATGAGGCCAATCCTATTGTCCTTGAGGCAATGGAGTTTCCTGAGCCTGTTATCTCCATTGCAATAGAGCCAAAAACAAAGGCTGACCAGGAAAAACTCTCGGCAGCCCTTGCTAAGCTTGCCCAGGAAGACCCATCCTTCAGGGTCACCTTTGATGAGGAGACAGGACAGACCCTCATCTCCGGTATGGGTGAGCTTCATCTTGAGATTATTGTTGACAGGCTAATCAGGGAGTTTAAGGTTGGTGCTAATGTGGGTAAACCCCAGGTTGCCTACCGCGAGACCATCAAGACACCCGCCAAGGCAGAGGGTAAGTTTATTCGTCAGACCGGTGGTCGTGGCCAGTACGGTCATGTGCTTATAGATGTTGAGCCCCTGGAAAAGGGTAAGGGTTTTGAATTTGTCAACAAGATTGTTGGTGGTGTGATACCAAAGGAATACATACCAGCAGTTGAGAAGGGTGTGAAGGAGGCAATGGAGTCAGGTATACTGGCTGGTTATCCTGTGGTGGATGTAAAGGTAACCCTTTATGATGGCTCCTATCATGAGGTGGACTCTTCAGAGATGGCCTTTAAGATAGCTGGCTCCATGGCATTTAAGGATGCCTGCCAGAAGGCAAACCCCGTACTTTTAGAGCCGATTATGGCTGTTGAGGTGGTTACCCCTGAGGATTATATGGGTGATGTAATAGGTGACCTTAACTCAAGAAGGGGTAAGGTCCAGAGCATGGAAAAGAGGGGTAACTCCCAGGTCATCAGGGCTGAGGTGCCCCTTTCTGAGATGTTTGGATATGCTACTGACCTGAGAAGTAAGACCCAGGGAAGGGCTACCTATACAATGCAGTTTTCCCATTATGAGGAGGTTCCAAAGAACATTGCAGATGCAATAATATCAAAGGTTAAAGGAGAGTAAAAAAAGTAGAGATTTTTTTGTTCCATTTTTGGTATATTATTAATCCGTTTCTGGAAGTAGGTAGAAATTAAATAAATTAAGGCCTTATAGAGATAAGGAGGAGTTATGGCTAAGGAGAAATTTGAAAGGACAAAACCCCATGTAAATGTGG
>CAZIIE010000030.1:0-14915 GCA_964539375.1 uncultured Nitrospirota bacterium
GGCTATTTTGACTGTATCATACTGGCAGATATACTTGAACACCTGAGAGAGCCTGGGCTTACTCTTAAAAAGCTTAAAGGATACCTTTCACAGGATGGAGTTATAGTTGCCTCAATTCCAAATGTCAGATATTTTGAGGTGTTGAATATGCTTGCTGAGGGGTTCTGGACATACACAGAGGCAGGCATACTTGATAGGACTCATCTGAGGTTTTTTACAAGAAGAGAAATTGAAAAGATGTTTACTGAGGCAGGCCTTGAGATAACAGGTATAAATTACAATCTTGACCCGAGATATAAGGAAATACCACCAGAATCCACCACCCTTTCCTTTGGCAGGGTTACAATCAATGGTCTTAAGCAGGATGAACTTATGGAGTTTTTCGTCTTCCAGTATATTTTAAGGGCAAAAAAGGTTCCTCATCACAACGACCGAGGGACAGCATCTGACCTGAAGGATGAGCTTGACAGACTTGAAGAGTATCTGAGGGCACATCCTGCAGACCCCGATGCCCTGTACCGTTACGCTGATGTCTGTTACAGGCTGGGCAGGTCTGACAGGGCAGTGGAAAGCCTTGAGAGGCTTCTTCTATTTGTCCCTGACCATGAAGGAGCAAATAGACTCATTGAGAGGATAAGGGAAAGCACAGGTGTATCTTGAAAAAAACATTAATGCTCTGAGAACCACAGACCCTTTGCTTGCAGAGGAAATATTAAAAGCTGACGAGCAAAGGGAGGTGGCTGTTATTGAGACTAAAAACGGTCTATACACAGCAAAGATTGAGGGTGTTTTACTTCACAGTCAGTATGACCCTGTAAGGGAGGCTGAGAGATGGGCAGAAAGACAGGATGACAGGCTCTCAAGATATAAAAGGATTTATATACTGGGTTTTGGTTTTGGCTATCATGTGGAGGCTCTGCTAAATCTTTATAAAACTGTAGAGACGGTTGTTATTGAACCTGAGGTTGCTCTGTTAAAAAGGGCCTTTCAGGTGCGAGACCTCAGCAATCTGCTAAAAAGGGTAAGGATTGTGGCAGACCCTGAGAGGCTACCAGCTGCAAAGGGGAGATTCTTGGTGCTAAGACATTTACCCTCCTTAAAGCTAAACAGGGAGTTTTATGAAAGAGTTGAGATCAGGCTAAAGACAATGAGAGCCCTTCACGGAGGACTGAAGATATCTGTGGTCGGCCCTGCCTATGGAGGCTCCCTCTCAATTGCTGAATACACTTCAAGGGCACTCAAAGACCTTGGTCATACAGTTCAATACATTGACAACAGTGCCTTTAAGGACTCCCTGCTTTTTATTGAAAGAATTGGCCTTCCAGGTGATGCAAAGGCAGAGCTTAACCATCTTTTTCTGGAATTTGCATCCTTTTCTGTGCTTTCCCGTATGGAGAGATTCAGACCCGACCTTGTTATTGCCCTTGCCCAGGCCCCACTTCATAAAGGTGCCCTTGAGAAGATTAAAAAAACAGGTCTAAAAACCGCCTTCTGGTTTGTTGAAAACTACAGACACCTCACCTACTGGAAGGAGATGTTTAATTACTATGATTATCTTTTTGTCATACAGAAGGATGAATTTATCAGGGAGATTAGGGAGAACTACAAAAAGCCTGTTCTTTACCTTCCCCTTGCTGCGCTTCCTGAGTTTCATAGACCCCTTGAGCTGACAGAGGAGGAGATTGAAGAGTTTGGCAGCGACCTGTCCTTTGTGGGAGCTGGCTATCGCAACCGTCAGGAGATGTTTCTCGGTCTTCTTGATTATGATTTCAAGATATGGGGAAAGGGTTGGAATATGCATTCTCCCCTTTCTGATTTTGTTCAGAGAAAGGCATCATGGATAGAACCCAGGGAGATTGTTAAGATATTCAATGCATCAAAGATAAATCTGAACCTTCACTCTTCAGCCTACCACACAGGGGTTGACCCCTTTGGTGATTTTATAAATCCAAGGACCTTTGAGATTGCATCAACAAAGGCATTCCAGCTTGTTGACCAGAGGAGATACCTTTCCGAGGTCTTTGAGATTGGCAGTGAGGTTGAGACCTTTTCAAGCCTTGAGGAGTTAAGAAAAAAGATTGATTACTACCTCAGAAACCAGAAAGAAAGGGAAGAGATGGCAGAGGCAGCCTACAGAAGGGTTCTCAGAGAGCATACCTATCAACTCAGGCTTAGGGAGATGCTTGAGTTTATCTTTGAAAAGGGCTTTGACCTGCCAGGCTGGACAGGAACTGATATATTTGTTTCTGACGTTATTGATGAACTCGGGGATGATAAGGAGCTGGTTGAGCTTCTAAGGGGTTTTGAGGACAGAGGACGGGTGGGTTTTGATGAGATAATAGAACGGATTGAAACTACTGAAGGTGAACTGAGTGATGCAGAAAAGATATTTCTCTTTATGAGAGAGATTAAGAATCAGTATCTAAAGGTGTAAAGATGAAAGAGGTCTTGATTATAAATTTGACCCGAATGGGTGACCTTATACAGACCACACCCACTATAATAAGCCTTAAAGAGCAGTACCCCGATGTCAGAATAACCCTTCTTGTTAACACTGCCTTCAAGGAGATATGCGAGTATCTGCCCCATGTTGACAGGTATTTTCACATTGACAAGAGGGTAGTTCTTAAGATGATTGAAAATAACGGTTTTATTGATGCCTACAGGATGGTCAGAAATGTCCTTAACAGGGTTAACGACACAGTTTACGATAGGGTGATAAACTTCACTCACTCAAGGTCAAGTGCAATTGTTACATCAATGATCAGGGCAAAGGATGTAAGGGGGATAAGCATTGACAGTAAGGGCTTTACCATGAAGAGACATCCCTGGATAAGGTATGTATTCAATGTGATTCCCTCAAGGTATGTTAACCCCTTTCACCTTTGCGATATGCACTTTAAATCAGCCACAAGAAATATCCCCTCAAAAAAGGGCCTCCATTTAATAGTGAAGGAAGAAAAGAGAAAATGGGCAGAGGAGCTTCTAAGAAAGAATGGTTTAAGGGAAGGTCAGCCCCTCATAGCCTTTCAACTCGGTGCAAGCGCTGAGGACAAGCGCTGGCCTGTTGAGAGCTTTGCCCGCCTTGCCGATATACTTCACAGGAAATGGGGCTCCCTTATACTGCTTACGGGCTCAAGGGGAGAGGTTGGCTTTGGTGAGGAGTTTTGCAGAAAAAGCAACGCAAAAACAATAAACATGATGGGCAAGACAGACCTTACCGAGCTTGCTGCCCTGCTTGAGAGGGCAGACCTGCTTGTCAGCAATGATACAGGGCCACTTCATGTGGCAACTGCTGTTGGCACGAAGGCCATTGATATATCTCTTGCATCAGTTCATTTCAGAGAGACAGGCCCCTATGGCGAGGGCCATTATGTCATATCCGCTGATATACCCTGTTATCCCTGTGCCTTTGAGTCAAACTGTGAGTATCTTACCTGTAAAAAGAAGATAACCCCGGAGGCAGTATTTAATGTATGTGAGCTTGCCTTAGGAAAAACCGACAGGCTTGAGCCGTCCCTTTTCAGGGAGCTTCAGGTATACAGGTCAGGCTTTGATAGGGATGGACTGATGACTTACAGACCAATTATAAAGAGAAAACTTTCATTGAACGAACTTTTTATGCATCTATACAGATACACCTGGCAGGTGGTGCTTGACAGAAAAGAGCCCACCGAGGAGGCAGATTTTGGAGATTACATGGACAGGGCCTTGAGTGACTATGAGGAAAACAGGGACCTGGACGAGACCCTTTCAGAGTATATTGAGGCATTTTCAAGGCTCCAGGGTCTTGTTAATACCCTCCTTTCGGTGATTGGTGTCATGAAAAGAGCGGCTCAGAGAAAAGAGGCTGACCTGGAGTTTATAAATAAGCTCTGGGAGAACATCAAGCCTGTTGATAAAGAGATTGAAAAACTTGGCTGCCTCTATCCGATGATCAGACCCATAGTGGTTATGCTCGGCTATGAGAAAGAGTCCTTTGAAAGTAGCGAGCTTGAGGATATTATAAAGGAGGCAGAAGTTGCATACAGATATGCACTGTGGCAGGCAGTGGAGATAGGAAAGATGTTAGCGAGGCTTAAGAGTAGCTCTACCCATAACTTGACAGCTGTGGGTAGCTAAATTATAATTAACAAAAACAAAAAGGGGTGAGATATGGCAGACGATGCAAAGGAAGTGCTGGTAAACACCTTAAAGAACAGTTTAAAGGAGGTCTCAAGTCTGATTGAGCCTGTTTCTAATGGTCTGGCCTCTGTATCCTCTGATTTAAGGGTTGAAGAAAGTGAAGAGGTGTTTCGTAACCTCTCAAACTGGCTTAAAGCCCTCCAGTCAATCTACAACTTTGCCAATGAGCTAAACAGGGCAATTGAGCAGCTTGGCAGAATGGGAATTGATATAAGGGCAGACTACTCCAGTATATGGACCGACTCAAGGGGTATCCTTGAAGAAATGCTTGCTGCCTTTGAATCAAAGGACTGGGTTACCCTCTGTGACCTTATTGAATACGAGATCGTTCCGCTTCTTTCAAAGGGAAGAGAGCAGTTTTACCAGCTTCAGGAGGAGCTTGAAAAACTTACTGTCTGAGCTTAAAAGGATAATCATTATAGAACCGTCTCCTTTTCACATCTCATGCTACTACAGGGATTAAAGTTTTAAAGAAAATGTCCGATAAGAAAAAGTAGCAGAGATGTAAGTTAACACCAAAGGCCCACTGAGGGGCTTATATGAAAGGAGGCGGTATATAATGACTATATTACCGTCGCAGATAAGTTCCATGATAAAGCTCTATTCCAGATACTCTAACACCTCTGAGCCGGTTTTCAATAAAGATACCAATGATGTAAAAGAGCCAGAGGATGTGGTGAGTATCTCTGCAGAGGCAAAAAAGAGACAGGTGCAGGAGATAACGAAAAACGAGGTTATGAAAAAGATAAAGGAGAGTTTGTTAAATGAACAGGTCTGAGTTTAATATCCTGATTATTGATGATGATGAGATTGCAAGGGATGTTATCGTGAGCCTTCTTTCAAAAGAAGGTTTTTCTGTGAAATCTGCAAAAGATGGAATAGAAGGTATTGCCACCTTGAAGATGAACCGTTTTGACCTTGTGATTACAGACCTGAAGATGCCAGGAGCAGATGGCATTGAGGTGCTTAAGGAGGCAAAAAGGATTGACCCTAAAACTTCGGTCGTTATTTTAACAGCCTATGGAACCCTTGACAACGCCCTTGAGGCTATCAGACTTGGTGCCTTTGATTATATAACAAAGCCCTTTAAGCTTCAGGAGTTGCTTTTTGTGGTGGAAAACGCCATGAAAACCGCCGAGCTGGTTAGGGAAAATGAAGAGCTGCGAAGTATGCTGAGAATGACCGTGGCAGACCTTGAGGTTATTAACAACAGGGATGACACCTTTAGGCCTGAAATTACCGTGAATATGCTTGAAAGGATTGCGCGCTTAAGAGATCTGGGTGTGTTAACCAATGAAGAGGTGGAGGTATTAAAGGAAAGGTTGTTAAGGAGCGGAAGGAATGCCGAAGGTATTGGTAGTAGATGACGAGGAGATGGTCAGGGATGTTCTGTCTCAGATGATAGCCCAGACAGGTGATTATGTTGTTGACACTGCCAAGGACGGGCTTGATGCCCTTAATTATTTTAAAGAGAATGATTACGATATAGTCTTTACAGATATAATGATGCCCCGTTTAAGTGGGATTGAGCTTGTGCAGGAGCTCAAAAAGACCCATCCTTCTGTGCCCGTGGTTATGGTTACCGCCCTTAATAATCTTGAAACCGGTATATCAGCTATGCGGGAGGGGGCATCCGATTACATAACAAAGCCCTTTGATGTTGAACAGATTAAGAATGTCCTTATCAGGGTGTTGAATGAAAGAAACCTGATGAAGGCTGTATCTGGCAATGGTGATGGTAAGGAGACACCCCTTAAGGTTGTAAATTCAGAACTCTACAGGAAGCTTAGTGAGATAAACTCCCTCTTTTCAATCGGTATAGAGCTTGAAAAAATTAGTGATAATACGGAAATACTTAAAAAACTACCCGAGATGTGCTCAAAGCTCTTCAAGGTTGACAGGGTGGTTTTTCTGCTCTATGAGGACGGTGTTCTTCAGCACTACAGCTCCGTTGGCTTTCCTTACACGGGCAAGATTGAGATAGCTGGAACGGTCTTTGAGGAATGTTTGAGCCAGGGAGACCACCTGCTTATTGATGTTGGCCAGAAAAGTCCCCTTGACAATATCCCTTTAAATGCCCAGATGTTACTGATACCCCTTCTTATCAAGGATGAGGCCCTGGGGGTTTTATGTATCTCCAACAGAACCGATGGATTTAACTTCAAGGAAGACGAAATTCAGCTTGCCCTTACCTTCATCCACAAGGTATCCTTGAGGCTTGAGAATAATACGCTCTATGAGATAACCTATAATAACCTGATAAACACCCTCAAGACACTGATTCTTACTATTGAGGCAAGAGATAGGTACACAAAAAATCACTCAGAGAGGGTCACTGCGATAGCCCTTGAGATTGCAAGAGAGCTTGATTGCACTGAACAGGAAAGGGACGCCATAAGGTTTGGCGGATATCTGCACGATATCGGAAAAATAGGGGTAAGGGACACAGTGCTTTTAAAACCTGGCAAGTTGACAAAGGAGGAGTTTGAGGAGATTAAACAGCATCCCGTTATAGGTGATAACATCATTAAGCCCCTTGGCTCCTTTCCCCTTGAAAGGCTGCTAATCAGACACCATCATGAGAGATTTGATGGAAGGGGCTATCCTGACGGCCTTGAGGGTAAGAATATTCCGCTTATAGCAAGGATACTTGCTGTGGCAGACACCTATGACTCAATGACTTCAACGAGACCCTATAGAAAGGGGCTCAGCCATAAGATTGCCGTTGATGAGATAAAGAGGTGCTCTGGTACCCAGTTTGACCCTGATGTGGCCAATGCCTTTTTTCGCACACCAACTGGAAAAGGGGGAAATGGTAGATGATAGTTACTGGAGATAAAGTGATAGTTTCACTGGTAGAGGAAAAGAAGACCCTTGAGGGAGAGGTCTCGTCCTTTGACAGTGAAAGAGGGCTCTGTGAAATAAAAACAGAGGCAGACAGTGTAGAGGATTTTAATAATAAGGCTGTAGTCATTTACTATGCAGACAAGATGCTCACTGCCAGGGTGATTGAGGCAAGGGGTGGTGAAATTAGGGTTGAGATTTCAGGCGAAGAAAGGAGGTCCTTTTTCAGGGTTGATGACGCCTTTCCCATAAAAATAAAAAAGGTAAAGGACAAACCCCTTGCATCCCGATTCCTCACCTATTATGCACCAAGTAAGCTCGGAAGTGTCAGCACTGAGTACTATGAAGATGCCCTGATGAGAACTATGCAGGAGATTAACAGAAAACTTGATTATCTGATAAACACACTTATATTAAAAGAGGAGGGTCTGCTTTTTGAGGATGTAAGGCCTGTGAATATCTCTGCCTCTGGTATGAGGCTGATGCTTGAAGAGGAAGCAGAGGTAGGTGATGTGGTTGAGCTAAAGATGGTACTACCCTCAACACCGCCCATTGCTCTTCTTACCTATGGCGAAGTGGTAAGGGTGCAAAAAAGGGAGGAAAATGGTAAAATCCTCTATGAGACCGCTCTGAGGTTTACCGAGATGTCAGAGGATATAAGGGACGAGATAATCCAGTATACCCTTAAAAGAGAAAGAGAGATAATCAAAAACAGAAAATTAAAGGAAGCCGGGGGATAGGTTCTGGTGTGGTTTCAGAGAAAAAAAACTCATCAGCCCTTTTTAATTCCATTGGCTCACGCATTATTGTTATTGTAATCTCCATCTTTTTTATTGCCTCTCTGTCCTTTGCCTATTACCAGTACTATATACAGCATGAATATATAAGGTTTAGCTACAATAAGTTATCTGACAGCATAGCCAGGATGGTCTTTTCTGGAATACTCTCAGGCTCAATAAACACTGAGAAGGAGCTCAGGGATTTTCTTTCCCGACTTTCAAACATTGAGGAGAGCCTCGCTCTAATAGTTTTTGACTCAAACAAAAAGGTTATTGCTTCAACAGAGAAAGGGCTTTCTGGAAAGAGCTCTGAAGACCTTAAGGGTATAATTGAAGAGGAGATAGACGAAGAGGTGTCAGAGGTTTTAAACGGGTTCAGACCCATTAAAAGGTCCTATTTTAGGAGGGGTGAGTATGAAACGGTAATGCCCTTTGAAAGCCCTGCTTTGGGAAAGGGTGTTATTTACGCCCTTATTGATTTCAGACCAGTGATGAAGAGGCTTAAGGCCACCCTGGTAAAACAGGTGTTTACCCTTTCTTTAATCTTTGCTCTTTGCAGTCTTGCCATCTATTTGCTTATAAGAAGGCATGTCCTTCTGCCTATGGCTGCTTTTTTAAAGGCAGTTGAGGATGTTACCAGAGGGGTCTACAGGGAGCTTAAGCTGGATGTGAGCTTAATGGAGTTTTTAACACTTAAAAGAGGTTTTAATAGAATGCTCGGTGCTCTTAGGAAGCGGGAGGAGGTGATAAAGGAGAAGAACGAACAGCTATCAACTCTGTACTGGGTCAGTGAGACCTTTCTCAATGAAACATCCATAGAAAGAGCCCTTGAGAAGGTGTTACTGCTTATGGTTGCTACAGGTGGAATAAAGAAAAAGGGCCTTATCTTTCTTCAAAAAGGAGGAAGGCCTGAACTTGCAGCAAAGGTAGGCTTTGAAGATGATGAGGTTCACAGAAGATGTACCAGGAGGATATTTAACTGTATTTGTTCAAGGGCATTGAAGGAGGGAACATCCATATTTATGGATTCTGAGGCTGAGGAGCATTTTGACTGTCTTGAAATAGAGAGGCATTACCATCTAATCATGCCAATAATGACCAGGATGAGGACCTACGGGGTTATATGTCTTTATTTATATGAGCCCCCTTCCGAAGAGTTACGTGTACTGCTTAACCATATATCTGAAAAGACTGCAGTGGCTATTGAGAGATATAATCTCTATGAAAGACTTAATGAGACATCAAAGAAACTCACCTCAGTGAATGAGGAGATGCGCTCCTTGCTTAATGCTGTAAGCCATGACCTCAGAAATCCTCTTGTATCAATAGAGGGCTATGCTGATATGCTCAAGGAGGACCTTTCTGGTGAGTTAAAGATTGAGCAGATAGAGTTCCTAAAGGGGATAAAGCGAAATGTTGAGTATATTTCAGAGATAGCAAGGGCACTTTTGAAGTTATCAAGGATTGAAAAAAGGGTGATATCCCTTGAGAATATTAATATAAGGGAGTTTATTGATGGGCTTTGCTCTGATATCCTTGCAAAGGGGCAGGATGCAGAGATTCATGTATCAGGGCCTGAGTTTACTATAAAGTCAGACAGGACACTGCTCTGGCATATATTTTCAAATCTTATCAATAACTCAATCAAATATGCAAAAGATGGTGAATCTGCTATAATTGAAATTGATTGGATGAAAGAGGGAAACGGCCTTATGTTTACCCTTAGAGACAACGGTATAGGTATTGACAGGGAACAGCTTGACTCTGTGTTTTTGCCCTTCCACAGGGCAACCTCAATGAGTGAAGGGACAGGGCTTGGCCTCAGCATAGTTAAAAAATGCGTTGAGATGCTCGGTGGCAAGGTCTGGCTTGACTCAGTTAAGGGACAGGGCACAATTGTTTACTTTGAATTACCCCTGCAGGAGGAATGATGGCAAAGATACTCTTCATAGATGACAACGAAGACCAGCTAAGACTTTCAAAAAAGGCCTTTGAGCGATACGACAGCAACATTGAGGTCTATGTGGCTAAGTCTGTGGAGGAGGCCTTTGATTTGCTGGATAAAGAGGAGATACAGGTTATATTTGTTGATTATGCCCTGAAGGGTTCCAATGGAATAAAGTTTATAAAAGAGCTATCCATGAATGGCGTTAAAATACCAGCGGTTTTGATAACAGGCAGAGGCGATGAAAAGACAGCAGTTGAGGCAATGAAGGCAGGCGCCTATGACTATGTTACGAAGGATGTTGGCTACTTTGATGTGCTTCCCCATGTCTATAAAAAGGTATTAGAAAAATATCATGCTGAAAAGGAGATAGAAAAGGTCCAGCAAAGGCTGGTTGAGTTTAATGAAAGACTGCTGCTGACAAACTCCATAATAAAGGAGCTAAACGAGGATCTAAATCTGAACCATACGGCAAAGGTTTTTTTGGATGGCGCTATTCGGATAACAGGGGCAGACTCGGGTCTGCTAACAATTTATGAGGGTGATAAACATATTATCACCATCCAGCAGGGAATTGAGCTGCCAGAGCAGCTTGTGAAGGCACTGTTACTTGAGACAGAAGGGCTTAACATATACAACGACCTTTCAAAGGATGAATCAATATTTTCGGGTCTTGTTAAATACAATGTCAGGTCATTAATTAATGCTCCTCTTTCCCTGTTAGAAAACCACAGAGGTGCCATATTTATGATGTCTGACCTTGAGAATGTCTTTACCGAGACAGACCTGCGCTCCCTTGATATACTTTTTGATTCAGGCTGCGCCTCCTTAAGAAACAGCCTTCTGTTTCAGATTATCTCAAGGAGCCAGAAGTTCTGGCAGGAGACCTTTGATGCTATATCAGATATAATCTTTGCTATTAATGACCAGCAGGAGATAATCAAATGTAACAGAGCCTTTGCAGAGATGCTGGGCATTGATATAAAAAAGGTCATAGGAAAGAGGGTTGACGAGCTTGAGATAGAGCATCCGCTTTTTTACTGCTGTAAGAAATATATTAATGAACGTAAAAGCGGTTCAGCCGAGCTTTCCCATGGTGGAATCCAGTGCATAGCAAGCACCTTTTTAACAAACACCCCTGAAGGAGAGAGGATAAAGATATTTGTTGTAAAGGATGTTACCGAACTTAGAAGGTTAAAGGAACAACTCTATCATGCTGACAAGCTTGCCTCAATTGGTCAGCTTGTCTCTGGAGTTGCCCATGAGATTAACAATCCCCTTACAGGAATCCTTGGCTACACCGAACTACTCAAGATGAAGGTAAAGGACGAGGCACTTGTTGCAGAGCTCAATAAGATTTACAAGGCTGCAGAAAGGTGTAAGCGGATAGTGGAAAACCTCTTGACCTTTTCAAGACAGAAACCCCCTGAGAGAACCTTTGTGGACATAAATGAGCTTATTGATAGCGCTATTGAGCTCAGGGTTTACTGGTTGAGGTCAAACAATATTGAGGTAATAAGGGAGTACGGAGCTAATCTACCAGCAATGTTTGTTGACCCCCAGCAGCTACAGCAGGTCTTTATTAATCTGATTGTAAATGCTGAATACGCTGTGCTTGAGACAAAAAAGGAAAACCGATGGATTAAAATAAGAACCTATAAAAAATCAGATGACAGGGTCTGCCTTGAGTTTCAGGACAACGGGGTAGGCATTCCAGAGGATAGCATTAACAGGATCTTTGACCCCTTCTTTACCACCAAGCCTGTTGATAAGGGCTCAGGTCTCGGTCTCTCTATATCCCACGGCATTATTAAAGAACACAATGGAGAGATAAGGGTTGAGAGTACACCCGGTGAGGGAACAACCTTTTTTATTGAGCTGCCTGTAAAAAGCCTATGAAGATCGGTACAGCTACAGCACCCCTTCACAACGGAAAGGCACCTGCATGGTTGTTTAAAAGGATGAAAGCACTTGCCGGTGCTATTGTTTCTGCAATAGTGGTTGAGTTTGGAACAGTGGAATTGTTAAGGAAGCTTTCTGACCCTTTCTGGTTTCAGGCTTTTGGTTGCACTATCGGCTTTGACTGGCATTCAAGCGGCCTTACCACCACTTTAACAGGTGCTATCAAGGAAGGACTGAGAGGAATGGAAAGTGAGCTTGGTCTTTTTGTTGCTGGTGGAAAGGGTAAGGCATCAAGAAAGACCCCAGAAGAGATAAAGATATATGGTGACCGTGAAGGCATTGAGGCTGATTCCCTTATTTATGCAAGCCGTATTACAGCAAAGGTTGACAACTCAGCAGTGCAGGATGGTTATCAGCTCTACCATCACAGTATTTTCTTTGACAGATCGGGAAACTGGGCAGTTGTTCAACAGGGAATGAACGAAGAACAACGTATGGCACGCCGTTATCACTGGTTAAGCGATACTGTAAAGTGCTTTGTTGAAGACCCCCATAAAGCTGTCTGCTCAGACAAAAAAGGCATCACCCTGAATCTGGTTCATAAAGATAGCCGAGAGGCAAGGTCCCTCATACCTGAACTTCTTAAAAGACCACCTGAGAAGAATCTTCAGGATCTTAAAAGCTTAATAGAAGGTGACCACCTTTTCATGCCAGTAAGACATAGGATAAAGCCCACCCTTGATATTCATCCTGAGAGATTTTATAGAACACTTCTTAATACCTATAAAGAGGAAATCACTGACTTTGAGGACTTGCTCGGGCTCAGAGGCATAGGTCCAAAGACTATAAGGGCCTTAAGCCTGATAGGAGAGCTTATATATGGGGTAAAGCCAAGTTATGAAGACCCTGCCCGTTTTAGCTATGCAGTGGGAGGAAAGGATGGAACCCCTTACCCTGTTGACAGAACTACCTATGACAGTGTTATTGATATCATGAAAAAGGCTGTTGAGAGTTCTTCGGTTGAGAATAGCGAAAAGCTAAAAGCCATCAGGAGACTATTCCGTTTTTATGAAGGAAATCAGAATAAATAAAACAGGTTCATTTCATCACCCAGTGTTTTAATTACTTGCTTTTATCCTGTATTTTTTTCAATCAAGCCGAGTATTCTTCTTGCTTCTTTACCAACCGGATTGTCAGGGTTTAGGTTGATTGCCCTGTTTAGAGAGTTCTTTGCCTCTTCTGCTCTGCCTGTAGAAGCCAGGACAAAGCCAAGGCTAAGCCATGCCCTCTGATGCAATGGGTTGAAGGTTGTTGCCTGTTTAAGAACCTTGATAGCTTCATTGCTTTGTCCTGTGTAATGTAGTGCGAGACCAAGGTCGTTAAGGGTATCTACATCCTTTTCGTTTATCTTAAGTATCTTTCTATAAACCTCTATGGCTTGTGTAAAGCGATCGCTTTCAAAATAAAGTGCACCAAGCCTGAATAAAAGATCACGATTGTTTGGGTCTTCTGCTATAGCCTTTTTAAGTTCCTGCTCTTTTGTATCTAAACTAAGTTTATCTAAAGGAACCGGTGGTGTGTAATCGTTGTCTGAGATAGAATTATTTCTTTGTTCAACCTTTATAAGGATAATAGTTACAACAAGGATAATGACTGCTCCAAGTATAATCTTTTTTGACAGTTCGGACATTTGTTATACCTCCTAATATATAGACCTTAGTCGACCTGTTCTACGGTCGAATATCACAATGTCTACTACAACCTTTCCTTTAAGTACATTTATTTTTATAAATCTATCGGTTACCTTAATAACCTCTATGCTGTAACCCTTTTCTCTGTAATATTCTGAAAGGGCATGCTCAGCGTCGTGAATACTTATGTTATGACTATGCATTCCGTATCGAGAAGCCCTTGGACAGTAATCACCAAAAGGCGTCACAGAATTTCCCCTATGCCAGGCAAAGGAAGCGGATGCCGTTGATATTATTAATACAATGACTATAATGGTTTTTTTAATCATTCTTTCTGCCACCTTTCCTTTATTTATACCATTTAAAAATGAATAAATTATGAAGAAACCAGTGGTAATAGAAATTTTTTTCTGTTATTATTAAAAAAGCATAATTGAGGAGGCGATTATGTACAGGATTGCAGTTCTTATAGTCTTTTTAGTTTTATTTTCATTTAATTGCTCTACGAAATACACGCCTAAATTAGTTCAACACATCAGAGGCAGCAGTTTCAGTGCAACCGAGCACGGTTATTATACAGCTGAGCTTGTAATGAAGCCAAAGCATCCCCATGTAGGTGTAAACAGGGCACATCTTATAATCCACAACTATGATGCTGTTGATATGCCTGGGTTAAGGGTTTATGTTGAGCCCTATTTGCCTTCAAAAAATCTGACATCTCCTGAAAAACCTCGCGTTAAAGACGCTGGAAGGGGGCTTTATATTATTGACAACATTGTCTTTCCTGAACCAGGTGATTGGGTGTTAAAAATAAGTATATACGGTGAGGAATTCTCTGACAGGGTTACATTGAAGATACCTCCAGTCAGGATGATGCCAATGATGAAATAACTCGTTGTCTTTCCCGTTAACCTTCAGGTGATAGGTGGGTAAGGATTGCTGTTAAAAATATTGCCAAAAGCCCTGCAACGGCTTCAAAGGTTATAAAACGGTAAAGCAGTTTTTTATAACCAATTGATTTTTCATTGGTAGCATTCTCAATTGAAAAGAGCTTTGGTAGAACATAGAACTTATTAAGCCCTCCAAGCAAAAAGATTGTTAAAACCACCATTAACTTTAAAAGGAATACTCTTCCGTAAATTGTATTTAAAAGGATAGATGAATTTTTTACTCTTACAAAGGCGAGGGTTATCCCGGTAGCTCCTGCTATGTAAACAGCTATTGTTGCTATGTTTGAAAACCTTGTAATCATCCCCTGGAATATCTTCCAGTATTCCACTGCCTTTTCCTTCAGAAAAAAGGAATAGCAAAGGCGAATAAAGAATATTCCTCCAATCCATATGGAAATGGAAACTATATGAATTATATCTATGTAAAATGGAATGCTCTGATAACCCTTTATTGCCTGATGACTTGACATGCTTAGTGAGATTAATAGCAGAAGAGATAAAAGAGTTCCTGTTATATTTTTCCATCCTTTAGGTTTACGCATACAACTAAATACAATTATTGACAATAGAATAAGAAATGCGGTTCTGAGTAATCCGAGCCTGCCGTATTTGGTTTTAG
>CAZIIE010000031.1:0-14831 GCA_964539375.1 uncultured Nitrospirota bacterium
TTATGCCTATGCCAAATATTGCCATGGCAAGACCATGCTGATAGGGTGGAAAGACTTCAAGCAGTATGGCCTGGGAAAGGGGCTGTAGCGCTCCTCCACCAAAGCCCTGAATAATCCTGAAGACAACCAGACTCCGAAGACTCCAGGCTGAGCCGCAGAGAAAGGAACTCAGGGTAAACATGCTTATTGAGGTGATGAGAAGGTTTTTTCTTCCAAAGACCCTGCTTAACCATCCCGTAATTGGTATGACAATAGCATTTGATACCAGATAGGCTGTAATAGCCCAGGTTGCCTCGTCAATGCCAGCTGACAGAGAGCCCCTTATGTGGTCAAGGGAGACATTGACCACCGAGGTATCAATAATCTCAATAAGGGTTGGAAGCATTACAGTTATGGCAATAAGGAGCTTGTACATGGTTGTGCTCTATAACAGGGATTTTATTTACTGAACCAGCACCGTTGGCACCACAGACATGCCCACTCTGAGAGGGTGGCTGCTGTCAGGGCCTTTTGTGAGAATAATCTTTACAGGTATCCGCTGAACCACCTTCACATAATTACCCGTGGCGTTTTCAGGTGGAAAGAGGCTAAAGGCTGCACCTGTGCCAGCCATAATACTGTCAACCACACCGGTAAGCTCAATGTCAGGGTAGGCATCAACCTTTATCCTGACCTTCATCCCCTTTTTGATTGACTTTATCTTTGTCTCCTTGTAATTTGCCACGATGTAAAGCCCATCACCAGGCACGATGGCAAGAAGGGGCTGCCCTGCCCTTATCTGCTCACCCCTGTTAACTGACTTTTTGGTCACATAGCCATCATCAGGGGCATAAACCTCTGTGTATGAAAGCTGAAGTCTGGTGAGGGCGACCACTGCCTCGGCACTTTTAACCTTTGCCTTCTGGGCCTTTAAGCCTGCCTTTAGCTTTTCATAGAGTGCCCTTTCTGCCTTAACTGAAGCTTCTGCCTGCTTGATTACCTTTTCAAAGCCCTTAAGCCTTGTTTTTGCCTGAGCAAGAAGTGCCTTTGATGCCTCAACCTTTGCCTCAATGGTCCTGTAGGCAGTATCTGCACGGTCGTATTTTTCTCGGGGTATAACGCCCTTTTTATAAAGCCCTTCTGCCCTCCTCAGGTCTAATCGGGCCTGAGCAAGCTCTGCCTCTGTAGCCTTGAGTTCTGCCTTCCTTGCACTGACAAGAGCGACAAGCTCCTCCTTTTCGGTCAACCGCCTGCTCAGTTCTGCCCGAGCAGCCTCAACCTTCTTTTTCTGTGCCCTGAGCGAAGCCCCCAGTTCATCAAGCATCGCCCTTTGAGCCTTAAGGGCTGCCAATGCCTCATTGAGCTTTTTTTCATAGGGTGACCTGTCAAGCCTGACAAGAAGCTCACCCTTTTTTACAAACTGGTTGTCTTTTACAAAAACCTCCTCCACCGTGCCGTCTATCCTTGAAGACACTGTGTAAACAGTGCCCTCAACAAAGGCATCATCGGTGCTGATATGGGTCTTTTTGTACCTTACATAGAGCAATCCAACCACAAGCCCTACAATTAATACAAGGGCAAATATTGAAAAGGCTATCTTCTTTTTCCTGTGGTTTCCCTTTACCTCTTCTGCCATCACTGACCTCCCTGTCTGTAGACCCTGTTTAGCTCAATGCCCATTGCATAAAGAAGTTTTGCCTCAGACTTTCTCAGGGAATAGAGGGCACTCCAGTAGTTGGTTTTTGCCCTGGTTAGAAGCACAATCCCATCGGTTACATCAGTGGCAGTTCCCACCGATTCCTGATAGCGGAGCTTCTGTAGCCTGAGGTTTTCCTCGGCCTGTTCAATAGCCTTCTTTGTAACCTCTACCCTTTGACGGGCACTTAAAAGCTCTAAGAAGGCACTCTTGACCTCAAGCCTGATCAACTCTGTGAGTCTCTGCTTTTCGGTTTTAACCCTTTCCATCTCTTCTTTCAGTTTTGCAAGCTCTGCCCTTGTCCTTCCTCCAGAAAAGAGCTCCATTTGGGCCCCTGCAATAAGCATCCAGTTTCCCTCATGAAGCATATATCGGTTTTCCTGATATTCATAACCTCCAGAAAGATAGAGCCTTGGTAAAAACTCGGCCTTTACCGATTGGTACCTTTCCCTGAGGGCGTTCAGGCTTTCGTCAAGCTCCCTGAGTTCCTTCCTCAGAGCTGTGGCCTTCTGCCAGGCCTCTTCAAGGCTTTCAGGCAGTGATACAGGGAGGTTGCCTGGCTCTTTAAGTTCTGGCTCACTGTTCAGGTCATGGCTGAGCATCCTGTTTAACACTGAGAGCCTGATCTTTTTAAGGTTTTTAAGCTCAATATGCCTCTGTTTTGCATCGGAAAGCATCACCTCTGCCTGAAGAAGGTCGTTTCTTACCACAACGCCTGCCTCAAAGAGTGCCTCTGCATCCCTTTTGTGAGCCTCAAGGGAGGCGACCTCCTTTTCTGATACTTCAAGGAGGTGTTCTGCTTCAAGGGCATCAAAATAGGCAGTGATGAACTGTAAAGAAAGGCTGTTTAAAAGTCTCTTTTTTTCAAGTGTCTTCATCTTCAGGTTATACTTTGAAGCCTCCACCAGTGAGCCTGTTCTTCCAAAGTCATAGACCAGCTGGTCAACCCTGAAGCCATAGGTTAGATAGTCCTTTTCAGAAACAGGCACAGAGCCAAAGGGACCAAACTTTGCCTGGGGTTGATGGGAAAGCCAGGTCTGATTTATATAGGCCCTGAGCTGGGGAAGTTGATAGGAACGGGCAATGTTTATGTCATTGCCAGCCATCGCCTCTTCCCACTGGGCAACCTTTAGCTCCCTTGAGCGCTCTTCAAGGAGTTTAAGACCCTCTGGAAGGGTAAGCGCTACTGCCTGCCCTGAAATGAAAATGCAAAGAAATATAAAAAACAGGCCTTTTAAAAACCTCCTTTTCATGGCTTACTCCTTCTAAAAATTATTCCATATCAGTTTATTGTTAGTGATTACTAACATAACAGAAAAAATTAAATTTGTCAAATGCCTGAGGATGGCAATAACCTCACAGTGATTACTACCTGTGTTTTATGGCCGAGTTAATGAGACTGCGGACAATTTCAGGGTTTGAGGCAAAATGGATATGGATATAGCTTGAGA
This sequence comes from uncultured Nitrospirota bacterium, assembly GCA_964539375.1. Taxonomy (GTDB): domain Bacteria; phylum Nitrospirota; class Thermodesulfovibrionia; order Thermodesulfovibrionales; family JdFR-85; genus JAADIE01. The sequence continues at coordinate 3,127 of CAZIIE010000031.1, forward strand.
GGGTGTTTTTTACGAAAAATCCCTCGGCATTTTTATAAACATTGTGAAGGCTATCTGTGGGTTCCATTATCTCAGAGTAATGAAACTCATGGCCTCTAATCAATGAGCCCTTTTTACCTATGATGGTGTCTTCATTAAGCATAACCTCTCTGTAGCCAAGGCTTGCCCTCTTTGTTTTCAGCCTTGTCCATACAGGATAAACCCCAGCCATGGGGTATCGTTCGTTCTGGTTGACCAGGATGCCCTTGCTGAGGTACATAAAACCACCGCATTCAGCATAAACAGGACGCCCTGAATATGAAAAGGCCCTTACATCTTCAAGCATGCTCTGGTTTTTGGAAAGCTCCTCGGCATAAAGTTCAGGGTAGCCCCCACCTATGTAAAGAGCATCAGCCTCTGGTAGTGTTCTGTCCTTAAGAGGGCTGAAATAGACAAGCTCTGCCCCCTGTCTTTCAAGCATATCAAGGTTATCCTGGTAGTAAAAGCAGAAGGCTCTGTCACGGGCCACAGCTATTTTGCAGAGCCTTTCTTTTCTGCCAGTAGAGTCAAGCCTGCTGCTTGGTAAAGTAATCTCTGTGTTGTCCATAAGCCTGTTGATATCAACATTTTGTTTTACCAGACCGGTAAGCTCATTTAGAAAATCCCTGGTCAGGATACCATCTTCTGCAGTGAACAGTCCGAGATGACGCTGGGGCATCTGGATTGCTCTACTGAGGGGGATGAAACCGAGTAACTCTACATCACAGTGCTTTCTCAGGGATTTCTCCACAAGCTCAAGGTGTCTTTTGCTTCCCACCCTGTTTAGAATCAGCCCTGCCACCCTCACATCGGCTGCCACAGCTTTAAAGCCCAGCACAGGCAGAACTGCTGATTCAGCCATGCTCTTTACATCAAGCACAAGAACCACCGGTATTCCAAGCAGTCTTGCTATGTTCAGGCTTGAGGACTCTCCACCATCAAGCACTCCCATAACGCCCTCAACCACTGCAACATCAGCATCGGAAAGACATCCTGTGAAAAGCTCCCTCACATAGTCGCTCCCGCACATCCAGGGGTCAAGGTTCCTGGAGACCCTTTCTGCCACAAGGCTGTGAAGCCCAGGGTCAATGAAGTCAGGGCCAACCTTGAAGGGCTGAACCCTGTAGCCCAGTGCTTTAAGTGCAGCTATTAGTGCAAGTGTTATGGTGGTCTTTCCAGAGCCTGAACTTACCGAGGCTATCACAAAGGCATTTTTTGTCATTGATTACGCATCTTATCCTTTAGTTTTCTAAGAAGTCTTCCAGTAAGCTGGTTAAGATATTCTATCAACTTTATGAGCAATCCGTAAAAGGTGCGCTGTCTTGCCTTAATCTCTATATGGTCAATCTCCTCAAGCACCTTTCCTGGCTCAATGTATATGCTTGGTGACTTGGTCCGTGCAATTACCTGACTTGGATAAACACTGCGATGCCCCGTAATCAGATAGCTGATGATACATACCATGGCAGCATAGGGTGCAATCTGGGCACCAAAAAGCTCCACAGCCATTATGCTTGCAGCAATCGGTGCATTGGTAGCACCTGCAAGCAGCCCTACCAGTCCGATTGCCGCATAGGTGGCAGTATCAAGCCCTGTCAGGCTGGCAAAAAAGCTTCCTGCTGTGGCACCAATAAAGAATATGGGGGTAACGATTCCACCGCTTCCACCAAAAGCAAGGGTGGCTGATGTAAACACCATCTTTATCAGGAATGAATACCAGGGAACGGTATGACCATTCAGACACTCTGTGATGGTCTCAAGTCCAAGGCCGAGATAACGGTCAGAAAACAAAAGGGTCAGGATTACAAGTAGCAGACCACCTGCTACTGCCTTCAGTGGTTTCCACCAGTCTATTCGTTTCACTATTCTCTCAATCCCCTCCATTGTTTCAATAAATACAAAGGATGTGATACCAAGGAATATCCCCACTGAAAGCACCTGAAGGAGCATTGAACCACTGAATACCGGAGCAAGCTCAATGGTGCGATGATAATACTCAATGCCAAGAAGTGTGGTTACATGGTAGGAGATCATGCCTGCCACAAAGGATGGAAAAAGCGCCTCATAGAATAGATTTCCTATGTAAAGCACCTCTATGCCAAAGATTGCACCAGCTATGGGGGTGCCAAAGACAGAGGAAAACCCGGCACTTATACCGCAGATAACCAGTCTCCTTCTATCCCTGTCCTCAAACCTGAACAGGTCTGCCAGGACAGAGGAGATCCCTCCGCCTATCTGGGCAGCAGGGCCTTCCTTACCCACAGAGCCACCAAAGGCAATGGTAACCACTGTGGCAAGAAATTTCACAGGGATTACAGGAAGCTTTATCCTGCCTGCTCTTCGGTGTATTGCCTCTATAACCTTTTCCGTTCCATGTCCTTCGGCATCCCTTGCAAGATACTTGGTCATGAGGCTACTGAGGAACATACCAAGGGGTAGTAAAAGATAGTAGTAGGGAATGCCTGTCATATAAAGGGTGCTTATCTCAAGGGTTCTCAGGAATCCTGCTATTGCAAAACCAACAGCAGAGCCCACAATGGTTGCGATGATAAACCACTTGACAACGCTGAGGAATAAAACAAAACTCTCAAGCAGTTCTGCCCGGTATGACCTTCTTTGTCCATTCTGCATAGATAAAAATCACTCCTAACATTAACTTTATCCGATAATACCGGATTTGTCAAAAAGACAGGGAGGATGGATTGTAGATTTAAGATTTAAGATTTCAGATTTGAGATTTTGCAACAAACACAAAAAACGCAATCAACGCAATGAACTCAATGAACTCAAAGAACGCAATCAACGCAAAGAACGCAAAAAACGCAATGAACCCGATGAACGCAATGAACGCAACGAACTCGATTAACGCAATCGACGCATTATCGGATAAAACCTGAAAAATATAATTATCCCTTGTATTAAACCCAAAAAAAATGATAGTCTTCACTATGAAGGCCGGGTTCTGTCAGATAAATACCATCTTTGGAAAGAAGGCAAAAAACCTCGAAAAGGTGGCCTCAATGCTTGAAGATGTAAAGGCTGACCTCATAGTTCTACCGGAGTTTTTTGCAACTGGCTACCAGTTTACTGACATAAAAGAGGTTGAGGCACTGGCTGAGCCTGTGCCCGAGGGTGAGACCACAAAGGCACTTCTTGAGCTTTCAAAACAAAGGGGAATGTACATTGTTGCAGGCCTTCCGGAGGTCTCAAGGGATGGGAAATATTACAACTCTGCGGTCTTTACAGGACCCGATGGCTTTGTCGGCCTATACAGAAAAAGCCACCTCTTTTTTGAGGAAAAACTCTTTTTTACTCCTGGAGATACGGGATTTAAGGTCTGGAATACCGATATTGGAAGGATTGGTATCATGATATGCTTTGACTGGTTCTTCCCCGAGGCAATGAGAAGCCTTGCCCTTCAGGGTGCACAACTGGTTGCCCATCCTGCCAATCTTGTTCTGCCTTACTGTCCTGATGCCATGCCCACAAGGTGTCTTGAAAACAGGGTGTTTGCGATTACTGCAAACCGCACTGGAAGGGAGGAGCGTGGAAGGCTGCCTTTGAGCTTTATCGGCCAGAGCGAGATTGTGGGGCCTGATGGCAGGATTATAGTTAGAGCCACCGGGAATAAAGAGGAAGTAATCGTGAAGGACATTGACATCACAGAGGCTGACAGAAAAGAAATAAACCAGTTTAACGACCTTTTTAAGGACCGAAGAACAGACCTCTACAGGCTTTAGAGGATGAAAGACCTCACCCTTGACAGCATCTCCTCCATAAGGCTTTACCAGCACAAAAGGGGCTACCGCTTCTCACTGGATGCAGTGCTTCTTGCAGGCTTTATAAGACTGCCCCTTTCTTCAAGGATGGTTGCTGACCTTGGGGCAGGCACAGGAGTGATCGGACTGCTTGTGGCAAAGAGATATCAGAGAGTAAGGGTTAAATTGGTTGAGCTACAGCAGGGACTTTATGAGCTCTGTAGCAGAAATATCTTGCTTAACAGCCTTCAGAACAGGGTGGAGGCTGTCCAGGCAGACATACTGAAAATCCCCGAAGGCTGTTATCCTTCAGTTCAGGCTGGCTCCTTTGATGGGGTGATTACCAATCCTCCCTTTAGAAAACCTGGCACAGGAAAGACAAGCCCCTATGATGAAAGGGCTCTTGCAAGACATGAGATAACCCTTAACCTTGAGGGGCTTCTTGAGGCATCGGCTTATCTTTTAAAAAACCGAGGAAGGTTTTTCATAATCTATCACCCCTTCAGGCTTTCAGAGTTGATTGAGTTGATGAGGAAAAATAGGCTTGAGCCAAAGAGGATGCGGTTTGTTCATCCAAACCTTGAAAGGGAAGCAAACATGGTGATGATAGAGGCGGTGAAAGACGGTGGGGTGGAGATGAAGGTGGAAAAACCCCTTTTTGTTTACGAAAAACCGAGGGAATATACTGAAGAGGTAAAAAGCCTTCTGGGATATTGAAAAACAGATGATTTTTTAGTATAATTTTTTTAATGAATAGTATCGGGGGGGTCTTTTTAGTTTTTATTATTGCAGGCACTGCCTATGGGCTTTCCCTGTTTAATCCCCTCTTTGACCCGCTGGTGTTCGGGATTGTAATAGGTGTGCTTGTATCAAATCTTCTTGAGGGGAAGGAGGAAATAAAAAGGGGTAGTGAGCTTGCCATAAGGGTTTTTTTGCCTGTTGGCATTGCCACCTACGGGTTTCAGCTCAGGTCCACTCCAGGTCTTGACAGAGGCATGTTCTTGATCATCTTCTCCATTTTTGCTGCCCTCTTTATATTAACCTATGTACTTTCAAGGCTTTTGAAGATAGCAAACAGCACATCCACCCTGCTTGCCACAGGGACATCCATCTGCGGTGCCTCTGCCATAGCTGTGGTGTCCTCAGCAATAGAGGAAAAGGAGCATAGCACCTCTGCTGCAATCCTGTCCATAATGGCTGAGGGGCTTATACTTACTGTGTTTTATCTGGCTTTACAGGAGCTAAGCAATACAGGGCAGAATAAGCTCTCTTTGCTTTTTGGCTCAACCCTTCCCATGTTAGGCCTTGTAAAGGTTCTCTCTTCAAATCTTTCTGAGGCCTTTTATCAGAAGGCCCTTGCCATTAAATACATGAGAATTTTCTTTCTGCTTTTTACGGTTCCCTTAGCCATGGCCATAAACAGTGTTGAAAAAAGAAAGATAAAGATACCGGTGTTTATGTGGTTTTTCTTTGTCTTTGTTCTGGCTGTAAATACAATTACAGTGCCTGATGAGTTAGTGAGGGCCCTTTCAAGGTTCAGTGCTGTATGTCTTACCATTACCCTTTCAGCAATCGGGCTTCGGACATCAATTGACTCTATTGCTACCCTTGGTTTCAGGGTCTTTTTAGTGCCTGTTTTTGTGACAACGGTTGTTGCGCTGGTGATTTTGCTTATATAGAAATAGGGAGTTGGCAATGATTTTTGTTTGCAAACTTTAAAAAGAGTTAATGTATAATTTATGAGACTATGGGAATGAAAAACCTTACAACAACGGTTCTTCTGCCAGTTGTCCTGTTTATAATCAGCCTAAGTGTCTGCGTCTTAATTCTCGGTGTTATAATTAATAATAAAGCAGTCAGGGATTATAACCAGAGCATTTTAAAAGACAGGCTCTACGAGATTAAAGATATACTTTATGTATCATCAAGCAGGGATGAGGCAATAAAAAAACTGCTTTCCTATCTTAAAAGGAAGGGAAGTGTCTTCAGCATAAAGGAAGGGGACAGGATAATCGGGCAATCCACCCTGTTTCCCGCCAGTATCTCCTCCGATGAAGAGGGACTTTTATGGGCAAAGCTCAAGGGGAAAGACTATGCTGGGGTTAAACACCACTCAGAGAGGTTTAACCTTACAACCTGGGTTTTTGACGAGTACAGAAGCCCCTTTGTGTTAGAGGAAAGGCTGAATACCATCCTTTCCATTTATGTTATCTCTGTGGTGCTAATCATACTCTTTACAATGGTTATAATGAAGAAAAACATTATCTTACCGCTAAGAAACATAGTTGATAAGGTCAAAAGAAACGAATGTGCCCTGCCCACTGGCATTAGAGAAGTTGACAGCCTTATAGAGACCATCAACGATGCCATAGCCACCGCAGAGCTGAAGGGCTTTCAGATGTCTGTTCTGCACAATATTGCGGTTGCCATTAACAGGGGACTCACCCTTGATGAAACCATGGAGATAATCCTTGAGCAGTCTAAGAGGCTTATAAATGCCGAGCTTTCTGCAATTGCTGTTTATGACGAAAAGGGGAGGTTTAAAAAGCTGAAATTTTCCGGGGTGTCATCTGACCTATTAGCCCGCATAAGAAAAATGCCCGAGGGTAAGGGGATACTTCAGCTTATGAAACTCAGCCTCAAGCCTGTCAGAATAAATGACATCACAAAACACGAGGCATTCAGCGGTAGTTTCCCAGAAGGACACCCTGAAATAAGGAGCTTTCTTGGATACCCGATCTTCTCATCTACTGGAAAACCCCTCGGGGCACTTTATTTTGCCAATAAGCTTAATGGAGAGTTTACAGAAGAAGACGAGGAGTTGCTTACGGCAATTGCCTCAGACTCTGCTGTGGCAATACAGCGTGCCCAGGAGACAGAGGAACTTGAGGAGTTCAAAAACATTCTGGATAATGCCTATGATGTGGTGGTGATAACCGACTTAGAGGGAAATATCCTCTATGTAAACAGATCCTTTGAGCAGCTTACAGGCTATACAAAGGATGAGGCAATTGGACAGAACCCGAGGCTTTTAAAAAGCGGTATGCATGATGAGTCCTTTTATAAGGAGCTCTGGGACACCATACTGTCTGGCAGGCCCTGGAAGGGTGAGTTTATAAACAGAAAAAAGGACGGCTCCTTTTATATCACCTCTGCCACGATTTTCCCCTTATTTGATGAAAAGGGCGAGATAAGCCACTTTGTCTCTGTCCAGCGTGATGTAACAGAGGAAAAGAAGCTCTATGAGCAGCTCCTGAGGGCTCAGAAGATGGAGGCAATAGGCACACTGGCAGGTGGTATTGCCCATGACTTTAACAATATCCTGACAGCAGTGCTTGGCTATGCCGAGATACTTAAAGATGCCCTGGGAGAGGAAAACGAACGGTTAACAAAGGCCGTAAGGGTCATTGAAAACTCTGCGAAAAAGGGTGCTGAGCTTGCTAACAAGATACTCAATATCACCCGAAAGGAAAAGCTTGAACTAAAGGTGGTTGACCTGAACAGTATCGTAAGGGATGCTGTTGAGCTGATAAATAGAAGTATCCCGAAGGAGATAGAGGTCAGGGTATCCCTTGCTGAGGAGCTTCCACCTGTTAAGGCCGACCCTTCCCAGCTTCATCAGGTGATAATGAACCTTGCTATAAATGCCCGCGATGCCATGCCTGATGGTGGTGTGCTTACCATAAAGACAGAAAAGGTGGGAAGGGAAAACGGAGCCTCCAACGGGGTTAAAGGAGAAAACGGCTTTGTCCGTCTTGAGGTCTCTGACACAGGAATGGGCATTGACAAGGATATGCAGAGTAAGATCTTTGACCCCTTCTTCACCACAAAGGAAAAGGGCAGGGGCACAGGGCTTGGCCTCTACATTGTGCACTCCATAATCACAAACCACGGCGGTTATATCAATGTCTATTCTGAACCAAAAAAGGGGACAAGGTTCAGTGTTTATCTGCCTGTATCAAAGGAAAAGCCCTCGGAGGAAAAAGAGCTAAAAGAGGAAGACCTCAGGGGCAACAATACGATACTTGTGGTTGATGATGAGCAGGAAATCAGGGAGCTTGTGGTTGACCTCCTTGAACCTCTTGGTTACAGGATAATACAGGCCTCTGATGGCAATGAGGCAATTGAGAGATTCAGACAGATGAAGGATGAGATAGACCTTGTGGTGCTTGATATGATAATGCCCAGGATGAGCGGAACCGAGGTATTTCAGAGGCTTAAAAACATAGATAAAAATGTTAAAATAATAATAGCCTCTGGTTACAGTAACGACGGTATCTCTGGCATAAGAGAACTGTTAAAAAGCGGTGCCAGTGGTTTTGTTCAGAAGCCCTTTACCAGAACAGCCCTTGCAAGGGCAATAAAAGAGGCATTAAAGGAGGAATATAAATAGCAACAGTTTTTGGAGAAATCGGCGGTCTTAAGAAAAGGGAAAGACAGCTTATTGAAAGGCTTTACAGAAAGAAAACCCCACCTGAAAGACTTCTAACCCACGAGCTTGCCACTGAGGTTGCAACCCTTTCTTCAAAAATAAACAGGCAGATAGGACTTCTGATAAACAGAAAGGGGCTTATTACCCATGTGATTGTAGGTGATACAAAGGGCCTGATGATACCTTCCCTTGAGGAGTATCCAATCGGCAGGAGGGCCTTGAGGGGACTGAGGCTTGTCCATACCCATCTTTACAATGAGCCTCTTACCGAGGATGACCTGACAGACCTGTCACTATTGCGGCTTGACTCAGTGGTAGCCCTTGGGATTATGAACGGCCTTGCCCATACCCTCTATTTTGCCCATCTAAGGCCAGAGGGCGGTGTGGAGGTGGAGCGTCCCCAGCACATATCATCCTTCAGCCTTGATTTCAGGGCCTTCATCACCTCCCTTGAGGAGGAGATGAACCGCAGAAGAGTTTTCAGCCAGGAAGACGACCGGGAAAGGGCATTGCTTATAAGTGTTTCAAAGGCACCACGCTATGTTCAGGAGGAGAGCCTTGATGAGCTTGAGGAGCTTGCCCTTTCTGCTGATGTGCTCGTTCTTGGAAGGGTGCTACAGAGGGTTAAGGAGATTCATCCACGACACCTGATGGGCATTGGCAGACTTAAGGAGTTGATTATTGATGCAATGTCAAAGGGGGCCACAGTGCTGATCTTTGACCAGAACCTGAGCCCATCCCAGATGAAGGCTGTCTCTGAACTTACAGAGCTAAAGGTTATAGACCGAACACAGCTTATCCTTGATATATTTGCCAAAAGGGCACATACCAGAGATGGTAAGGTGCAGGTGGAGCTTGCCCAGCTCAGATACCGCCTGCCCCATCTGAGTGGGAAGGGCACGGCCATGAGCCGCCTTACCGGTGGTATTGGTGGAAGGGGCCCTGGTGAGACAAAACTTGAGATAGACCGCCGCCGTGTGCGTGACCGTATCGCTCAACTGGAAAGGGAGTTAAAAAAACTCTCTGAGGCAAGACGTCAGAGAAAGCAAAGGAGAAAACAGAGGGGCATCCCCATTGTCTCAATCATCGGTTATACCAATGCCGGGAAATCCACCCTTCTTAATAATCTTACAAAAAGCCATACCTTCACAGAAGACCGTATGTTTGCCACCCTTGATACAGCAAGCCGAAGGCTAAGGTTTCCCCGTGACAGGGAGATAATAATTACCGACACGGTGGGCTTTATCCGTGACCTGCCAGAGGACCTGTTTTCAGCCTTCCGCTCAACCCTTGAGGAGCTTCATGACGCAGACCTGCTGATACACCTTGTGGACATCTCCAATCCGAGGTTTCCCCAGCAGATAGAATCAGTGGAGAGGGTTCTTGAAGAACTCGGACTGCTTGATAAGCCAAGGCTTCTGGTTTTTAACAAGATGGACAGGGTCTCTGAGGAAGAGGTCCACCACCTCTGCCAGAGATATAATGCCATAGCCATCTCGGCCATTGATAGAAAGAGCTTCAGACCGCTTCTTGAAAGGATACAGCAGAATCTCTGGAATGAAAAAATAGTGGAAGTGGAAGTATAATAAAGGCAGGGAGTAGGGTGCAGGGTGTAGTGAGTGCTTAGTGTTAAGTTTTAGGGTTTTGAAATCAGAAGGAAGATTAACTCTGTGTTCTCTGTGGTTAACAATAGTGCGGAAGTCGGAAGAGCTTAAGAAGACAAATTCTAAGCACTAATATCTAAACTCTAAACAACACTAAGGAAGATACTGTATTTGAAAATTTGGAAAATTGGAAATTAGATTTTGTTTAGAATTTGGGATTTAGAGATTAGACTTTGTCTTAATGATCTGGAGGTTAAATGATTACAGAATTTCAGCCAAAATGGATTGCCTGGGAGATTACAAGGAGGTGTAATCTCCGTTGTGTGCACTGCCGCTCCTCTTCAGAGGCGGTGGTAAAGGAGCATCCTGACTTCTCCACAGAGCAGGCCTTCAGGGTGCTTGATGACATTGCAAGTTATGCAAAGCCAGTGGTGGTTCTGTCAGGCGGTGAGCCCCTTATGCGCAAGGATGTCTTTGATATTGCAAGATACGGCACAGACCTGGGCCTCAGGATGTGTATGGCAACAAACGGTGTGCTCATTAACGATGAAAGGTGCGAAAAGATAAAGGACTCTGGCATAAAGATAGTCTCCCTGAGTCTTGATGGCTCCACAGCAGAGGTGCATGACGACTTCCGTAAACAGAAGGGTGCCTTTGAGGGAACCATCAGGGCAGCAAGGCTCTTTAAGAAGCACGGTATTGAGTTTATCATAAACTCCTCCTTCACAAAGCGTAACCAGGAGGAGATCCCAAAGGTTTACAAACTGGCTAAAGAACTGGGTGCCACCGCCTGGTATATGTTCATGATAGTGCCCACCGGAAGGGGTGAGGAGATAATGAGTGAACTTATCTCAAAGGAGGACTACGAGGAGATACTTGAGTGGCACTATGATATGGAAAAGATGGAAAAGGAGATGCTGGTGCGGCCAACCTGTGCCCCCCACTACTACAGGATAGTGCTTCAGAAGGCAAAGCAGGAAGGGGAAAAGTTTGAGCGAAGGTCTTTGAAGTTTTCCACAGGTGGGGCAAAGGGCTGTATTGCAGGGCAGCTCATCTGCCTGATAGATGTGGATGGAAATGTGCTACCCTGCAGTTACTTTCCAAAGTCAGCAGGAAATGTCTTTAAACAGTCCTTTAAAGATATATGGGAAAACTCGGAACTCTTCAAGGAACTCAGGGACTTCAAGCGGTATAAGGGGCGTTGCGGCTCCTGTGAGTACATAAATGTCTGCGGTGGCTGCCGTGCAAGGGCTTACGCAGTATCGGGCGACTACCTTGACGAGGAGCCTTTCTGCAGTTATATGCCTGTGAAGATGAAGAAGAATCTGGTAAAAAAGGCAACCTCCGATGGATAAAACATTAAAGGAGATAGCAGAGTTACTTGAGAAAGACCAGAGTGTGGTCTTTGCCTATCTCTATGGCTCCTATCTCAAAGACAGGGCGACAGCCCGTGATATAGACATTGCCATATATGTTAAGGAATACAGGGGGCTTCTTGAGACCGAGTGCAAGCAGGCAGACAGGTTAAGGGAGAAACTCTCCAGGGTTACAAACAGACCTGTCCATGTAAGGGTGCTTAATGAGGCGCCGGTGGAGTTTCAGTTAGAGGTTACAGAAACGGGCAGGGTTATTTATGTATCCGATGAGGATGCCTTTACAGATTATCTGGAGGAACTCTCACGGAAGGCAATCCAGACCATCCAGTACAGATATTCTATTGAGGGAGAACTTTGCCGTCTTTAGACAGAAGAAGGATTGGGTATTTTCTGACAGACATAAAAGCATTTATTAAGGACATCAAAGAATTTATCAAGGAGGCATGATGAACGATACCTTTCTGAGGGCCTGTAGAGGCGAGGCTGTGGATTACACCCCCATATGGATTATGCGTCA
>CAZIIE010000032.1:0-14705 GCA_964539375.1 uncultured Nitrospirota bacterium
AAGCAGACCCGAATCCCTTCCTTGTAATTTAAAATGCTCTCTTTTAATCTGAAAGGAAATAATATTAACCTATGTTTTAAAAAGGCCTTTCTGCCAATCATAGAAACATTTTCTAACCTGAGAAAACCCTTCCTTATGCCTCGTTAGTATGATAAAATAAAGACCAAATTGGAGTGTTTTTAAGACAAATAACATTCAGAATAATCAAGGAGTGATGCTATGCCAAGGGTTACGATTAATGATTTCTTTAGGAAAAAGTCTGAGGGAGAGAAGATAACCATGCTTACTGCCTATGACTATCCCTTTGCAAAGATTGTGGATGAGGCAGGGGTGGATGCCATACTGGTAGGCGATTCGGTGGCGATGGTTGTTCAGGGGATTGAAAACACCCTGCCTGTTACAATGGATGAGATGATTTACCATACAAAGATGGTCTCCCGAGCAGCTCAAAATGCCATGGTCATAGGAGATATGCCCTTCATGTCCTATCAGGTCTCTGTGGAGGAGGCTGTAAGGAATGCAGGAAGGTTTATAAAGGAAGGAGGTGCGCAGGCAATTAAGATTGAGGGTGGTAGTGAAGTGGCTGAGAAGGTCCATGCCATGGTTCGCTCTGACATACCTGTGATGGCTCACATCGGGCTTACTCCCCAGAGTATCCATCGTATGGGTGGCTACAAAGTTCAGGGTCGGACCGAAGAGGCAAAGAGACAGCTCCTTGAGGATGCCAGGGTGCTTCAGGAGGCTGGTGCCTTCTCCATTGTGCTTGAGGCCATACCCATGGAGCTTGCCAGAGAGATAACCGAGACACTTTCCATCCCCACCATAGGAATTGGCGCAGGCCCATACTGTGATGGGCAGGTGCTTGTTATCCATGACCTGCTCGGTCTTTTTGAGAGATTTGTCCCCAAATTTGTTAAAAGGTATGCCAACCTTAAAGAGCATGCCCTTAAGGCCATCCATCAATACATTGAAGAGGTTAAGGGAGGTGAATTCCCTGCCGAGGAGCATAGTTTCAAATGATTCCTTTAAAAGTGTAGTAATTTTGTCTTTTTTGTGATAGAATTAATTTTAAGGCTTAAGACCTATGGGTTGTTGAATGTATTCAGTGTAATTTAATGATCTGTTAATAAAGGCAGCAGAAAGGATGTTGGGGGTATCTGGAAATAGGTCAAGGGCTTTTAAAGCCCCTTTAAAAGGAGGGATGGATGGAGGGCTCAAGAACTCAGCTCATCCTTGTGGTAGATGACGACCAGAAGAACCTTTCCCTTCTTACCGCAATCCTTCAGCCCTATGGATTCAAGGTAATCACAGCAGATTCAGGGCAAAAGGCGATAGAGGTCTTCAAAGAGTTCAGGCCTGATTTGATACTCCTTGATATTATGATGCCTGGAATGAACGGCTATCAGGTCTGTACTGAGATAAGAAAGCTTCAGGGTGAACTACATATTCCAATAATTATGGTCACAGCCCTTGAAACAATTGATGACAAAGAGAGGGCTGAATTGGCAGGGGCTGATGACTTCATATCAAAGCCCATTAACAGGGCAGAGCTTTACCTCAGGATTAAGTCTCTTTTGAGGATTAGTTCCTACCAGAAGCGGCTATACAGGAAGAAAAAGGAGATGGAGAGGCTTGTTTGGGAGCTTCAGCGGGAGCAGAAGGCGAAAGAGGAACTGATACACATGATTGTGCACGACCTGAAAAATCCTTTAACCGGTATTGTGGGTAATCTTGAGCTTTTACGCATGAGAAGGGACTGTCTTGACGAAAAACAGTCATTACAGGTTGACAAGGCGATGGTTGCCTGTGACAGGATGATGAACATGATACAGAACATCCTTGATGTCTACAGGCTCTCAGAGGGAAAGTTAAAGCCCAGACTTTTTAAGGTTGAACTTGCTGGACTGATAGACGAAAGCATTGAGCTTTTCAGAATAGCTGCACAGCTGAAGAATATAACCATTGAAAGCCAGATAGAAGGCAAAAAAGATATAGCCGTTATAACCGACCCTGATCTTCTGAAAAGGATACTGGGTAACCTCCTATCCAATGCCATAAGGCACAGCCCCGAGGGAGGCAGGATAACCCTTAAGACAGCTCTAAAGGATAAAACCTTTACAATCAGTGTAAGAGACAGGGGTCCTGGCATACCCGATGAGATGAAAAGCAGGGTGTTTGTGCCCTTTGAACAGCTTCAGCAGAGCAGAGAGAGACAGCCTGTTGGCAGTGCAGGCCTTGGTCTTACCTTCTCAAGAATGGCCACAGAGACCCTTGGCGGAAGAATATGGGTGGAAGACCCGCCAGAGGGTTCAGGCAGTGTGTTTAAAATAGAGCTCCCCTTTAAAGAGTGACCCTCCTAATGAGGAGTGAGAAAAGGCTATTTTAGTATAATAGCCTTTATGGATGTGATAATACTTCTCGGTCCAACCTCGGTTGGAAAGACCTCCCTTTCCATAAAGATTGCCCAGGCCCTTGATACAGAGATAATAAGTGCTGATTCCATGCAGATTTACAGGGGCATGGACATAGGCACTGCCAAGCCATCAAGGGAAGAGCTTTCTATGGTAAGACACCACATGATTGATATAGTTGAGCCCTCGGAACGATACAGTGTAGGTAGATATGTGGAGGAGGTTGTTCCCATTATTGAGGAGCTACACCGAAGGGGTAAGATTCCCCTGATCGTTGGAGGCACGGGTCTTTATATCAAGGCCCTTACCAGAGGTCTTTTTTCAGCTCCAGAGGCTGACCAGGAGCTCCGCAATGAACTGAAAAGGCAGGAGGAAAAGTCCCCTGGCTCTCTCTATCAGAAGCTCAAAGAGCTGGACCCTGAGAAGGCCTCAATGATTAACCCCTCAGACAGGAGGCGGATTATAAGGGCTCTTGAGGTATGCTTCAAGACAGACCATCCCATATCTGACCTTCAACGAGAACTTACCGAACCCCTGCCATACAGATTTACAAAGATTGGCCTTACCCGTGACAGAAAGGAACTCTACAGGCTGATAGAGCTAAGGGTGGATGATATGTTCAGAAGAGGACTGGTTGAGGAGGTAAGGAGACTGATTGAAGCAAATCCCTCAGAGACCCCCCTTCAGGCCATAGGTTATAAGGAGACAATAGATTATCTGAAGGGCAAAAGGGGACTTGAAGAGACAGTTCGTCTCATAAAAAGGGCAACCAAGCGTTATGCAAAAAGGCAGTTTACCTGGTTCAGAAAGGAGCCTGATATCCAGTGGGTTGACATAACAGGGATGTTTGATGTGGATGAGATATTCAAAAAGGTCCTTTCTGAGACAACGCTAAAGGGCTTTATCGCAGCCTGACCACTGTTACTCCCTCACCGCCTTCCTCTCTGGTTCCAGCACGAAAGCCCTCAACCAGTGGATGCTCCTTAAGGTAATCCCTGATAGCCCTTGAGAGTATGCCTGTGCCAATACCGTGGATGACCTTTACCTCCTGAAGCTCTGAAAGGGATGCGTCATTGAGAAATCGCTCAAGCTCACTCAATGCAGGGTCAACCCTGTAGCCGATCAGGTTGAGTTCACGAGTAGGCAGGGTGAACTCCTCCTTTTCCCTCACTGTTTCTGGCTCAAACCCTTCTGTCCCTTCTACTTTTACTGGTAGAAGCTCATCAAGTCGGGTCTCCACCTCCCTGCCTCTTACAAGCACACGGCATCGGCCTGTTTTTTTGTTAAATGCAAGAAACTTGCCAGAGAGATTGAGATTTTTTATTTTTACCTCGGTGCCAGGCTCGGGTGCAGTGCTAAACCCTTCCTGGCTCTTGGTCTGAAGCCTTCGCCTGGCTTCTTCGTGCATCTTCTGTAGCCTTTTAAGGTGTTCTTTTGCCCTCTCTTTTTTCTGTCTCTTTATCATTTCAAGGTGGTTATAAGCCTCGGTCTTAATCTTTCTTAAAAGGGTTTCAGCCTCCTCATAGGCCCTTTTCATTGTGTTGTCCCTTTTTCTTTTTAGCTCCTCCTGTTTTTCCTTAAGTTCCTCCTTTAGTCTGTTGAGCTCCTCTTTCAGGCCTTCTACCCTTTCAAGCTCACGGTTAAGCTGCTCCTGGGTCTTCTTAAGAGAGTTAATTAACTGCTCAAGCCTTCCCGAGCCTTCTTGAAGATACTGGCCTGCCTCTTTTATTATCGCCTCGGGCATGCCCAGCCTTTCCGCTATTGACAGGGCATGGGAGCTACCAGCCTCACCAATCCTTAATCTGTAGGAAGGCCTGTATCTAACCTGCCCCTTCTCAATGGTCTGTTTCATCTCCATTGCAGCGTTTATCAAAAGGGGCTCCTGAAAGGCAAGGGCCTTAAGCATTGAAAGATGGGTGGAGACCACCACAAGGCTGCCCTTTCCTATAAGGCTTTTAAGTATCGCCGAGGCAAGGGCACCGCCTTCGGTTGGGTCAGTGCCTGTGCCAAGCTCATCAATAATCACAAGACTATCAGGGCCTGAAAGCTCCAGTATCTCCCTGAGCCTCGTTACATGGGCTGAAAAGGTGGATAGGTTATCCTCAATAGACTGCTCATCACCAATGTCGGCAAGCACATTCTTAAGAACAGGGATGGTTGTGCCCGAGCTGGCAGGCACTGGTAGGCCTGAAAGGGTCATCAGTGTGAGCACTCCGACTGTCTTCAGGGTTACGGTCTTTCCACCTGCATTTGAGCCGGTGATAACCATTCCCCTTTTGTCTTTACCGAGGAAGAACTCAAGGGGAACAAGATGGTCTTCCTGACCAAGCCTTTTCAGGGTCTTCCACAGAAGGGGATGTCTGCCTCCTGTTATACGGATTAATCCTTCATGGTTTAGCTCTGCAGGGAGGGCACCAATTTTTTCTGAAAACAGAGAGATTGCCTGAAACTTATCAATCTCCACTGTGATACGGTAGTCCTCCTCAATCTGTTCAAGCTCCTCTCTAAGCCGTGCTGAGAGGGCCTTCAGAACCCTGAACTCCTCAAGCTTTTCTTCAGCCTTCAGGGCTTCAAGTTCGTTTCCAAGGTGCTGAACCTGGGTTGGTTCAACAAAGACGGTCTCACCTGTGTTGGATATGTCATGAATAACACCCCGTATATGCCCCTTAGAATCGCTCTTTACAGGAATAACCCACCGGCCATTTCTCTCGGTGATGTAAAAGTCCTGGATATGGGGTTTTAGCTCTGGACGGTTAAGTATATCCTCAAGGGCCCTTTTTATCCTTTTGGATACTCTATTGATAGACCTTCTTATGTTAAAGAGCTCTTCAGAGGCATTGTCGTTGATGCTTCCATCAGGGGCGATTGACCTCTCTATGTCCTTTAAAATTTCCGGATGGGTCTTAAGCCTGACAATCAGTTCCTTTAAAGGGCCCTCTTCGGCATGATAGGAAAGCCCTTTTAGGGAAAGAGAGGATGAAAGAAGGGGGATAAACTCTCTTAACTGCAGGGGCTCAAGCACAGCCTCTTCAGGCCTTAAGCGTTCAAAGAGATGCTCCATCCTCTCAAAATGCTCAATGCCAGTGCTGAAACCCGAGTTGAGGATTGTGCGGAGTTCGGAGACAAGCCTTTGAGAGCGGAGTATTTCCTGCTCATCCTCCAGCGGGGTTATTCTGAGCACAGCATCCCTTCCGGGTGGGGTTACAGCATGCTCGGATATCATCTGAAGGACCTTCTGAAACTCTAAAACCCTTAAGGTGTGTTTGTCCATACTCTAACCGAGGGATTGCAGTCTTTTAAGTACCTCTTTCTTAGCCCTATCAAAGACCTTATCAATGGGCAAGGAGGCATCAATTACCACAAACCTGTCAGGCTCCTTGCTGGCAAGCTCTAAAAAGCCCTTTCTCACCCTTTCATGAAACTGAAGGCTCTCCTGCTCAAAGCGGTCATTCTTTGAGGCATTGCGATTACGCCTTAAACCTGTCCTTACATCAAGGTCAAACAGCAGGGTAAGGTCAGGCTTCAGACCTCCTGTGGCTAATCTGTTCAGGCTAAAAAGGGTTTCAAGCTCAAGCCCTCTTCCGTAGCCCTGATAGGCAAAGGTTGAGTCCATAAACCTGTCGCAGAGCACCACCTTGCCCGAGTTAAGGGCAGGTTTAAGCAGCTTTTCAACATGCTCTGCCCTGTCTGAAAAATAAAGAAGTAGCTCAGCAAAGGGCGAAAGCCCCTTCAGGGCAGGGTCAAGGAGTATCTCCCTTATCCTTGCACCTGCCTTTGTATCACCTGGCTCAAAGGTGGTGAGCACCTCATAGCCCTCGCTGTCAAGGGCCTCTTTGAGCATTCTTAAAAGGGTTGACTTGCCAGCACCCTCAATGCCCTCAAGGCTAATAAAGAAACCCTTTTTCAAAGCAGTGACTCCTTCAGGGCTGAAAGTAGCTCAAAGACCCTTTCAGCCTCTTCGGGGCTTCTACCACCTGCACCACAGGAGGGGGTAAGAAGGGATTGATTTACAATAGTATCCTTTTCAGCACTCCTTGAAAGGGCATTTAGCTGGGAAATTAGCCTTTCCTTCAGCATGTAGAGGTCAACCTGATTGATAGCCTCAGTGGTTGGCACAATCCCCCAGGCAATCATGCCTTCCTGCTTCAGAAAAGAGGCAATCTCTTTTTCGTAGGCCAGAAAGGCATCAAAGTAATCAAAGGCATCAAAATTAAGTATCTTTACGCCGCTCTGAATGACCATTGCCCAGTCTGCCTTTCCACAGCAGTGTATCCCTGACAGTGCACCCACAGCATGGATTGCATCAACCACCGAACCCAGCATCCTCAGTGCCTCTTCATTGCTTACACCGAGGTAACTGCTACTTCCAAGGGCTGAAAGGATGGGCTCATCTATAAAGATAATCACCTGCTCAGCAAACTCCTTAAGCCTTTTTATCTGCCACTGGGCCTTTTTGGCAAGGAGCATGATGGTGAGCTCCCTCAGTTCCTCATTGAAAAATATGTATCTGCCCTCCCTATCCTTAAGGCCAAGGCTGAAGGTCAAAGGTCCTGTTATCTGGCCTTTAAGGGCTGAAAACCTTTTTCCTTTAAGGGCATCCACAAAGGCATAAAACCCCTCAGCATAATCAGGAGAGATGGGAAAGTCAATCTCATTGGCACAGGCCTCGTAAAAACTGTTAAGGGTCTCCTGGGTGGTATCTTCAAGAACAATCTGACTGGTCTCCTCATGGAGCTTTATGCCTGGAAACCCCTCAGAGTACTGGGGAATCATCAGCTCCTTAAAGGAACGGGCAGGAAGCTGAGGCCAGAAGGGTATGTCACAGCTTTTAAGAATTAGCTCAACCGCCCTTTCTGGCTCCTTAAAGGGCAGACTTCCAATGCCTGTGGTTGTAAAGGCTCCAAACATCTTTCCTCCTGAAGGAGATTTTCCTGACTAACAATAATATCTGAACTGCTCTCAAAGATACAACAGGCCCCAAAAGGGTTGAAAGCAGGCAGGCCTTAGTCAGCAGGTTTTTTGAAGATGCGGTTTTTGATGTATTCAGATATGCGGTAGGGCACAGAGTCTTTCACAAGATAGAACTGACTGTCTTTTTTATAGAGCTCAAAGCTGTAAGTTTTGTCAGCTATTATCCTCAGCAGGCCTGTCTTTACAGCCTTCTCTGGAAGTCTGTCATCCTTTGCAAAGCCCGTTGCCTCCAGAGAGGAAAACTGCTCAAGATAGGCCCTTATCTTTTCCTCGGAAAGCCTCTCGCTTTCCTTACCCTCAGTGCTACCACCATACCAGTGCTTTCCCTTCTTCACAACCGAGTAGGAGGAATCGCCAGTGTTCCAGAAAACATGGCTAATCCCTTCAGGGGAAAGGCTAACAAGGGTTTTGTCTCTGATGGTGTTTACATCATCGGGCAGCCAGTCTGCAAAGGAAGCCTTTACAAGGTAAACCCTCTTTTCCCTTTCAGGCCTGACATAGATGAGCTGATAGCGGGCACCTCTTTTGCCGATATAGATACGCTCGGTTTTATTTCCGTCTGATACTGCCAGATAGTCTCCTTCCTCGGAAATTTTGTATTTCGGGAAATCCTCTTTTCTGGATGTAACAGGAGTATCAAGGGTTGCCTCATTAAGCCCCTCAAGTATCCTCCTGACCCTTGCGCTATCAGCTCTCCATTTAATTGGCCTGACAATCTGCCATTGGCCATGCTCCCTTTTAAGCTCTATCTCAACACCCTTTTTCTTTATGAGCATTTCCTTGATGGAGTCAATCTCCATGGCTAAGAGGCTTCCAGGAGCCTTGCTACCACCGAACAGGTAGGGAAGGAAATAAAGGGCCATCAATATAAGGGCAATTGCTGGCAGTATGTATCTTCTCACAGTTTCACCCTCCTTGCCCTTCTGTAAGTCCAGACCAGGATACCAAAAAGCACAGCCAGCACTGACGGCAAAAGAACGATGGTGTATTTTAAAAGCCTCTGCAGTGCTGGTGATAGCTGTTTTATCGGCCTTGCCTCAACCTGCTTTGACCTGATGTTTATGAGGCTTTCGTCCTCCGAAAGCCAGTCAATGGCATTTACTATAAACTGGGCATTGCCTGGTGCCTGAAGTAGCTCATCCGAGAGGAAGTCACTATCGGAGATTACTACCAAACGGGACTGTCCTTTCTTAAGGATGTCCTTTTTATCACTGTTTGCAAACAGGGAGTTGAGACTGCCCTGAACCTGAAGGGCAACCACAGAGGGAGGCCCTGAAAAGTCCTCCTCCTTAAACCGTCTGGTAATGCCCACATAAAAGGGGTTTTCAACTATGCCCGAGCGTTCAGAGGTCTTTGCAAGCCATTCATAGTGCACACCCTCCCTTTTTTCAGTTTCAATTGGTGAGGCAAAGGCAAGGGTGATTGTGTCAAGCTCACGGGTTATAAGGGCTTCCTGATTGAGATTTATTATCTTTGGAAAGAAGGGATAAGGCACAACAGTGGTGAACATAAAGCCACCCCTTCGCTGACTCACATTTATCATGCCTGCTGATAGGTCTATCACAAGGGCTGGCTTTATATCAATGCCATAGCTTTTCAGCAGCCTCTCAATGCCTGTCTTAAGCTCTCTTCCAAAGCCGTACTGGGGGTCGGCCTGAACCCTGTCAATGGCAAAGAGCACCTTGCCTCCTTTCATAATATACTGGTCAAGCACAAGCAGTTCATCCTCTTTGAGCTCCCTTTGAGGACCAGCAACAACCAGCAGGTCAACCCCCTTGAGTTCATCCTCCTTCAGGTTAAGGGTCTTAACATCATACTGCTTCCCAAGATACTCTTTTAAACCCATCAGGGGTTTTTCGTCATGACCTGTTAGAAATCCCACCGTCTTTTTGCTTTCCCTCATAAGGGCCTTCAGGGTTGATGATATCTGGTATTCCAGCTGTCTCACATCGGCAATCACAGGGATGGTCTCAATCCTGTCACCCCTTATGAAGACAAGTCCCATATAGACCCGTTTAATCTGAATCTGGTTGTTTTCAAAGGCATTCATCTGCACGGGTGGAATACCATAAAGCCTTGCTGTCTCTTCAAAGGCGCCTGTATCTTTTGGATTTACCTCATCTATAAGAATCCTTCCTCCTGACAACCTTGAATAGTCCCTGAGTAAATCAATTACATAGCGTCGCTGGGTACTGTAAGGGGCAGGGATGTCCTTTGAGAACAGGACCTTTACATTTACATTGTCCTTCAGGTTACCTATGAGTTTAACAGTGGCTTCGCTCAGGGTATAGAGCTTTTTTTCGGTAAGGTCAAGTCTGCCTCCGTATCGGCTCGCAAGGAGGGTGCCAAAAATCAGTATCAGAATTAGTGAAACTATATTTATAATCCTTTCGGTGTTCTTCATTTTCTATCCCTCTGTATCTGATAGGTGGCAAAGAAGAGAAACACCATGTTTAACAAAAGAAAATAGACCAGGTCATCAAGGGATACAACCCCTCTCAGAAGGTTATCAAAGTGGTCTATTACTGAGAAGCTTGATATAAGTGACTGAAGGCCTGCTGGAAACAGCATCTTCAACCTGCTTATGACAAAAAACAGAAACATGATGGCAAAACCAATTATGAAGGCTATTACCTGACTTCTGGTAAGAGATGAGGCAAATATACCGATAGAGATGTAGGAAGAGCCAAGCAGAAGAAGGCCAATATAGGAGGCGGTAAGCACCCCGCTGTCAGGTCTGCCGATAATTTTTAAAAGGAAGACATAAAAAAGTGTAAAGCACAGCATAACAGCATAAAGTACCACCGAGGCAACATATTTACTGAATATTACCTCCCAGTCTTTCACTGGCAGGGTGAGGATGAGCTGAAGGGTATCGGACTTTCTCTCCTCTGATAGCGCCTTCATGGTGATGGCAGGTATGAAGAAGGTAAGAAGAAGAGGCATAATGTCAAGCATACCCCTCAGTTCAGACTCCTTTGTCAGAAAGAGGGCATTTGAAAAGAACCACCCGGTTATAATCAGGAATATGCAGATTACCACATAGGCTACGGGAGAGAAGAAGTAGTGTTTAAGCTCCTTTTTGACAAGGGGCAGTATCACTATGCCTCACCTCCAGCAGTAAGCTGTCTGAATATATCCTCCAGGTTCTGCCTCTCCCTGTAGAGTTCCAGAAGGGCGTAATCCCGATTTTTGCAGAGCCTGTAGATGTCCTCTCTTATGTCTCTCTGTGGCTCGGGGGTTATCTTGAGCAGGGTCTCTCCAGTTTCATTGAAGCTCTTTACCACCTTTCCAAGGGAAGAGAAATCCTCGGCAGGGACATCACCCCTTAGTACCACATAGGTCTGGCCTGTGCCTGACCTCAGAGTGTCAAGGGAGCTATCAGCAACAATCCGTCCCTGATTGATTATCAACACCCTGCTACAGGTCTGTTCCACCTCAGGAAGTATATGGGTTGAAAGTATAATGGTCTTTTCCCTGCCAAGCTCCTTTATGAGGGAGCGTATCTCCCTTATCTGAAGCGGGTCAAGCCCTGTGGTTGGCTCATCAAGTATCAGGATTTTTGGGTCATGAAGTATGGCCTGTGCCAGCCCCACCCTCTGGCGATATCCCTTTGAGAGCGTGCCGATTGACTGGTTTATCACATTGGTAATACCGCAGATCTCGGCAGTCCTTTTTATTGCCCTTGTGGCAGAGCCATTGAGCCCTCTCACACCAGCTATGAAGCTGAGAAACTCAAAGACGGTAAGGTCATCATAAAGGGGGGTGTTTTCAGGTAGATAACCGATCCTTTGTTTAACAACCACAGGCTCCCTGCTTACATCCACACCATCAACCACCACACTGCCAGAGGTGGGTATGAGGTAGCCGGTGAGCATCTGCATGGTGGTGGTTTTTCCAGCTCCATTTGGGCCAAGAAAACCGACAACCTCTCCCTTTTGTATCTCAAAGGAAATTCCCTGAACCGCTTTTACACTGCCATAGTGTTTTGTAAGTCCCTTTACAGATATCACTGCTCAGATGCCCCTCTTTTAAATAAGGATTAACGCTAATCGCAGGATAGAAAAATATTTGTATTTGTGTGCCTGTAATGAACGATTGAATTATAAAAGATATATATCTCAATCCAGCCTGCTCTGTCAAGAGGGGATAGGCTATAATAGATACCGCTATGAAGGGTATAGCTGAAATTAAGAGGATATTAAGACTTATTGATGAAAAGGGTTATGGTGCCTACAAAGAGCTGAAGGGCAGTTATGACTATGAAAAATTTATCCTAATCTTTGACACCATCCAGTCAGACCCCTTTGCCACTGCAAGCAGGGTAAGGGTCCGTATGCCCCAGCATATAGCTGGCTTTCCCCAGGACACCTATAAGAACAAAAGCAGAGAGGTTGCCCTGAGGGATTTTATCGGAAGGGTCTTCAGAAGGGTCTCTTCAAGGTATTCAAGGCTTAGAGGCAGTGGAAAAAGCGGCCTGATAGAGATTGACCATGCCGGACAGGAGGTTATTGAGAGGAGTTCGGTGGTTTTAAACAGTGAGTTTATTGAGGTAAGGTTTCAGATTGGTCTACCAGCTCGGGGCAGGAGAATAAAGGCTAAGGTGGCTGAGCAGATGCTTTTAAAGGAGCTGCCAGAGATTGTGATGGCATCACTTCTTTTCAGAAATCTTGACAGTAGCACCCTTTATCATCACATAGAGACTGTGGAGGACGCTGACTACATAAGGGGCAGACTCAAATCACTCGGTCTTGTTGCTTTTGTGGCAGAGGGGGCAAATCTTCCAAGGGCAAGTGGTGTTGACCCAAGACCCCTGAAAGATGGACTGCCCTTTAAATCACCACCGTCGCTTTTGGTTGAGATTGAGACCCCTAACAGGGGCATTGTGAGGGGGATGGGTATACCCGAAGGGGTTACGCTGATTGTTGGTGGTGGCTTTCATGGTAAATCCACACTGCTTGATGGGATTAAGCTTGGTGTTTACAATCATGTGCCAGGTGATGGGAGGGAGCTTGTTGTTTCCCGTTACGAGACAGTGATGATAAGGGCTGAAGATGGAAGAAGGGTGGAAAGGGTTGATATATCGCCCTTTATCAATAATCTTCCCTTTAGAAAAAGCACAGACTGTTTTAGCACTGACAATGCAAGCGGAAGCACCTCTCAGGCGGCAAACATAATGGAGGCACTGGAGCTTGGTGCAGAGGTTCTTTTGATTGACGAGGACACCTCAGCTACAAACTTCATGATCCGTGACCACAGGATGCAGGAACTTATAGACAAGGAAAATGAGCCAATCACACCCTTTGTTGATAAGGTTAGGCAGCTTTACAGGGACCACGGGGTTTCAAGCATAATTGTGATTGGAGGTTCAGGCGATTACTTTGATGTTGCAGACAGGGTGCTATGTATGAGGCAGTACAGGGTTGAGGACTGTACAACCCAGGCCCTCAATATTGCTGAAAAATACTCAAGGGAAAGAAAAGCCGAGGGAGGAGCTGTTTTTGGCAGGATAACAGAGAGAATTCCTTTAAGGGATAGCCTTGACCCGAGCCGCGGCAGAAGGGATGTAAAGGTCTCACCAAAGGGGCTCTTTTCAATCCTCTTTGGAAGGCAGATGATAGAGCTCGGTGCCCTTGAGCAGCTCGTCTCAGCCAGCCAGACCAGGGCTATAGGAGATGCACTGGTTTATGCTATGAGGTATATGGACGGAAGGAGAACCTTAAGAGAGGTGGTGGAAAGGGTTATGGAGGATATACATCTAAAGGGACTTGATGTGCTCTGGCGTTATCCAAGGGGGGATTACGCCCTGTTTCGTCCCTTTGAACTGGCTGGCTCATTGAACAGACTTAGAACACTTCAGGTTCTGCAGAAAGATGGATGCTGAAAAAACCATCTACACCCTTGGTACAGACAGAAGGACAGAGGAGGATTTTATAGAGATACTCAATGCCTATCAGATAGAGCTTGTTTGTGATGTGAGACGGTTTCCAAAAAGCTCAATACCCCTCTTTAACAGAGAGCAGCTTGAGAGACTCCTTAAAGAAAATGCTATAGAGTATGTCTTTTTAGGCAAGGAGCTCGGCGGATACAGAAAGGGCGGATATGTTCAGTACACGCTGACAGAGGAGTTCAGAAAGGGGATAGCAGAGCTGGAAAGACTGGCCAGGAGAAAAAGGGTTGTGATAATCTGTGCTGAGCGATTTCCCTGGCGCTGTCACAGAAGATGGATTGCCCGTGAGCTTAACAAAAACTCCTGGCAGGTTGTGCATATAATTGACAAGGGCAAGCTCTGGATACCAGGGAAGATCTCCAGAGCCTGAACCTACGAAGTAGAGTTTCCTTTTTCCTTGTTTTTAATCCTCCTCAGGTATTTTTTTGAAAGATACTCAAGGTCCTTTTTTGCCCCATTGTGCAGGCATTCAGAAATTGCATACTGCACAAACAGGGAAAGCTCAAAGGGTATCTTGAGTCTATGGGCAAGGTCTGCTGTGTAAGCCTTGTCAGTAATCCTTGAAAGATATCCCATAAATTCATCAATTACCCTCTGAAGCTCCTCTTTTTCCATATCGGTTTTCATTGCTAAACCCCCTGTTATGAGCTGTGCCTGAACCTGGATTGATATGATAAAGACTGGAGGGATGCTGGGTGCTATTAATAAAGGGACAGCTCTTGTATTCACCGCTTCTGCAGTAAAGGGACAGCTCAAAGCTGGTAGGCACATAAAGGTTTTTGTCCTTGCTACAGGCCATTCCGCCCCTCGTTTTAAAGAGATATCTACAGTCCATACCCCTCCACAATGGTCTTTGATTATATTTAAATTTAACCATATTTAAATGAAGCAGGTCAACAAAACCCCTTAGTTCCACTTCGTAAGTGGAACTAAGGGGTGGGATAAAGGGGGGTTAGCAGCCCTTAATTATTCTCTTTTTTCTCTTTTTGCCTTTCAGGGTCTTTACATAGGCAGAAAGGGCCTTCATCTCTTGAGAGTCCTTTTTAAGGGGGTTGCCCTTAAGGGCCATCTCTATACAGAGGTTGATAGCATCCTCTACAGAGTTTAGCCTGTGACCCATGATAGTATAGGAGCCTTTTTGTCCATTGATTCTGCTTCCACCAGGGTGGCAGGAGGCACAGCTTTTTCCATTTGTTCCAAGCTCAGGGCTGTAAAAGAGTGCCTTTCCCTTTTCTACATCACCACCAGCGGTTACAATTAGTGATAGGGCAAGAACCATTGTCATAACCATTAACCCGATAAGCAAAATCCTTTTCATAAACACCTCCTTGTTTTTTGAGCCTGCCCTACAGGCTCAATGTTTTAGATTTATT
>CAZIIE010000033.1:0-14619 GCA_964539375.1 uncultured Nitrospirota bacterium
AGCAGTATGTTGAACACATCGGGATGTGCCTTTTCTATCTCATCAAAGAGTATCACCGAGTAGGGTTTTTTACGAACCTGCTCTGTAAGCTGTCCTCCCTCTTCATAGCCCACATATCCAGGAGGCGCACCTGTAAGCCTTGAGACATTAAACCTCTCCATGTACTCGGACATATCAATCTTGATAAGGGAGTTTTCGTCATCAAAGAGAAACTCGGCAAGGGCCTTGGCAAGTTCGGTCTTACCCACACCGGTGGGTCCGAGAAACAGGAATGAGCCAATTGGTTTTTTGCGGTTTTTGATACCTGTGCGGGAGCGTCTGATTGCCCTGCAGACCGCCTTTATTGCATCATCCTGGGCAATGATTCTCTTGTGCAGTTCCTCCTCCATGTGAAGGAGTTTTTCGCTTTCTTCCTGCTCAAGCTTAAGAAGTGGCACACCTGTCATCTTTGACACTGTGTAGGCAATGTCTTCTGAACTGATAACAGGTATCTCCTTTGTCAGGTTGTCACGCCACTGTTTGTGAACCTGCTCATGCAGTCTTCTCAGTTTTTCCTCCTCACCCCTGATTGCTGCTGCCTTTTCAATGTCCTGAAGTTTGATGTAAAGGGTCTTTTCCTTTGAAAGACGCTCAAGGTCCTGCTCTATCTCCTTTAGCTCATGGGGTGGTGTGTATCTCTTAAGTTTAATCCTTGAGCCTGTCTCATCAATCACATCTATAGCCTTGTCAGGCAGGTTTCTGTCAGCAATGTAACGGTCGGAAAGCTTGGCAGCTGCAACAATGGCCTCTTCACTGTATTTAACCCTGTGATGGGCCTCGTATTTAGTTTTAAGACCCTTCAGTATCTCAATGGTCTCGTCCACAGTGGGTGGTTCAACATAAATTGGCTGAAAACGCCTCTCAAGGGCTCCATCCTTTTCAATGTATTTACGATACTCATCAACTGTGGTGGCGCCAATACACTGTATCTCTCCCCGTGAAAGGGCAGGCTTTAGCATGTTTGAGGCATCCACCGAGCCCTCTGCAGCACCTGCACCAATCAGGGTGTGTAGCTCATCTATAAAGAGTATGATGTTGTCAGACTGGACAATCTCCTTCATCACCACCTTCAGTCGCTCCTCAAACTGTCCCCTGTACTTGGTGCCAGCTATAAGTGCTCCCAGGTCAAGGGATACAATCCTCTTTCCGAGCATCTGGTCAGGCACATCACCGGAGACTATCCTCTGGGCAAGACCCTCAACAATGGCGGTCTTCCCAACACCAGGCTCACCAATTATGGCTGGATTGTTCTTTATCCTTCTGCCCAGTATCTGGAGAACCCGCTCTATCTCCTTTTCCCTGCCGATGACAGGGTCAAGCTTACCCTTCTTGGCAAGGGCTGTGAGGTCTTTACCAAACTCGTCAAGGGCTGGTGTGTGGGTCTTACGCTCACGCACATGGGGATGGGTCTTCATTGAAAGATTTATGGCAAGCTGTCTTGCACCAAGGAGGTTAGCACCGTGGTTTCTGAGTATCTTTCCACCAATGCCCTCGTCTTCCCTGATAAGACCCAGAAGGAGATGCTCACTTCCTATGTAGTTGTGCCCCAGCAGTCTTGCCTCTTCTATAGCAAGCTCAAGAACCTTTTTGGCTCGGGGCGTAAAGGGTATATCACCAAAGGTTAGAAGATTGGTAGGCGCAGGCAGATTCCTCTCTATCTCCATCCTGAGGTCTTCAATGGATATGCCCATCTTTTTGAGGATTACCACGGGAAGGCCATCCTGCTCCCTGATCAGACCAAGGAGAAGGTGCTCGGTGCCAAGATAATCGTTCTGTCTCCTCTCAGCCTCTTCTTTGGCATATATTATTACCTTTCTTCCCCTTTCTGTAAACTTTTCAAACATAGAATCTCCTTTTTTCACCCTTTTGGTATTGTCTACCTAATTTCATAATAATTGTTTTTCCTGCAGGTTGTCAACTTCAGCCCTTACTGAACAACCCTAACAGCCCTTCAAAATTAAATTATACAAATTGCATGCCAGATACAATGATTTAAATCACCAACCTTTCAAACAGCTGCAATGCTCTTACAGGACGGGCTGGTGCAGAGTTTGTCCTTTTAGGTTAAAATATATATAGCAGGGGCTAACAGTGAAAAAATTGACAAAAATCCTAAACCATAGTCGGTAATTTGTCATGGCGGACACCTTAGAAAAGACCAGAAGAAAAACCAGGACAGAGAAAAGGACGAAGAGACCTCCGATGTACAAGGTCTATCTGTTAAATGATGACTACACCACTATGGATTTTGTGGTCTTCATACTGCAGGAGGTCTTTGGAAAACCCTATGAAGAGGCTGTCCAGATAATGCTTCATGTTCATCGTGCAGGGATGGGACTTTGCGGGGTTTACACAAAGGAGATTGCGGAAACAAAGGTTGAGACAGTGCACAGACTTGCAAGGGCAAATCAGTTTCCCCTTAAATGTATGATTGAAAGGGAGTAAGGCTATGTTAAGTAAAGAGATAGAGTCATCCATTCAGAAGGTTATCAACATGGCAAAGGACAGGGGCCATGAGTATGTAACTGTGGAGCATCTCCTTTATGCCATATTAGAGGATGAATGGGGCAGGGAGATACTTCTTCACTGCGGTGCTGATATTGATTATATGAAGGAGACACTGGAGGAGTACATAGAGAGGTATGTTCCAACCAGAGAATTCAAAAAGAATGAACAGCCCATGACCACAATAGCCTTTGACAGGGTTATAACACGGGCGATTGAGCATGTAAGGGCAGCAGAAAGGCAGGAGGCTGATGCTGGAGACCTGCTTGCCTATATTTTCTATGAAAAGGACTCTCTTGCAGCAGAGCTTCTTGAGTCAGAAGGCGTAAGCCGCCTTGATGTGCTTGACTTCATATCCCACGGTGTCTCAAAGATTGAGCCCTCTGATTATGACTATGAAGAGCCTGAAGAAGAGGAAGAACACCCGCACAGGACAGAAAGGCACAGGGCTGACCCCCTTGAGCTTTACACCACCGAGCTTGTTGAAAAGGCAAGGCGGGGAGAGCTTGACCCCATCGTTGGAAGAAAAGAGGAGCTGAAGCGAACCATCCAGATACTTGCAAGGAGGAGAAAAAACAATGTGGTCTTTGTGGGTGAGCCAGGGGTTGGTAAGACCGCAATGGTTGAGGGTCTTGCCATTAAGATTGCCAATCAGGATGTTCCTGATGTGCTCAAGGATGCAAAGATTTATGCCCTTGACCTTGGTGGTATGATTGCTGGCACCAAATATCGCGGTGAGTTTGAGGCAAGGCTTAAGGCAACCATAAAGAGGCTTGAGGAGATTGAGGGAGCAATCATGTTTATTGATGAGATTCACACAGTGGTTGGTGCTGGTGCCACAAGCGGAGGCTCCCTGGATGCATCAAACATTCTAAAGCCCTTTCTGGTATCAGGCAAGCTCCGTTGCATTGGAGCAAGCACCTTTGAGGAGTACAAGAAGTACTTTGAGAAAGACCGTGCCCTTTCAAGGAGATTCCAGAAGGTGGAGCTACAGGAACCCACTGTGGAGGAGACGGTTAAGATACTGAAGGGCCTTAAAGACTATTATGAAGAGTATCACGGTGTCCGTTACACCGAAGGTGCATTGAGGGCAGCATCGGAGCTTTCTGCCAAATATATAAACGATAAGTTTCTCCCTGACAAGGCAATAGATGTAATTGATGAGGCTGCAGCAGAGGTAAAACTGAAGGGCAAAAGGAGCATTGTTGGAGTAAAGGACATAGAAACAACTGTTTCAAGGATTGCCCGCATACCTGCCCGTTCAATCTCAACCTCTGAGACGGTCAGGCTAAAGAGGCTTGAGGATGAGCTAAAAGAGGTGGTCTTTGGTCAGGATGAGGCAATCAGGACACTGGTTGCAAGCATCAAGAGGGCCCGTGCAGGGCTTGGTCATCCTGAAAAGCCTATTGGTTCCTTCCTGTTTACAGGCCCAACCGGTGTGGGAAAGACCGAGGTTGCCCGTCAGCTTGCCCAGAGTCTGGGAATTCAGTTTATCAGGTTTGACATGAGTGAGTACATGGAAAAACACTCGGTTGCAAGGTTGATTGGTGCTCCCCCTGGCTATGTGGGTTTTGACCAGGGAGGGCTTCTCACCGATGCCATTCGTAGAAACCCCTATGCAGTGCTTTTACTTGATGAGATTGAAAAGGCCCATCCCGATGTGTTCAACATACTGCTCCAGGTGATGGACTATGCCTCTCTGACTGACAACAATGGCAAGAGGGCTGACTTTAGAAATGTAATACTGATAATGACCTCAAATGCAGGTGCCCGTCAGATGCAACAAAGCCCCATAGGGTTTGGTAACAGGACAGAGGATGCCCTTTCAAAGTCAAAGGATGAGATAAACCGTCTGTTCAGCCCTGAGTTCAGAAACCGTCTTGATGCTATCATCGCCTTTAACCCACTGACCCATGATGTCATGTTAAGCGTGGTGGACAAATTTATAAAGGAGCTTCAGGGTCAGTTGACCGAAAAGAAGGTCTTTATTAAGCTCAGTGATAGGGCCCGTCAGTATCTTGCCCGCAAAGGATACGACCCAAAGCTTGGTGCCCGCCCCCTTGCAAGGGTTATTCAGGAAGAGATAAAAGACAGGCTTTCCGATGAGCTTCTCTTCGGCAGGCTAAGAAAGGGTGGAGCTGTTGAAATAGATTACTCCAGAGAAAAGGGGTTATTTTTTGAAATCCTAAATCAGAAATCGGAAATCTAAAATCAGTTCATCTTCCTATCTCAAGGCCTGAATCAATAACATCCCTGAGTCTCTTTGCAGCCACAGGGTCAAGCTCCTTGAGCCGATTGTAAATATCCTCGGCAAGGTCTCGCCTGTCAATGCTAACATACACAGTGCCCAGCCCCTCAAGGGCATCCACATTTTCAGGGTCTATCTCAAGGGCCTTTTTAAAGGCATCTATTGCCTGCTGGGCCCTTTCAATATAGATATTCAGAAGACTGTATCCAAGTCCTGAGTGATACTGACTTACATCAGGAGAGATTTCAATGGCCCTTTTGTATTCTCTATAGGCGTTCTTTGCAAAGCCCATGTTGAGAAGGGTCTCACCATAGAGGGCATGGAGTTCAGGGTTTTCAGGCCATCGGCGAACCGCCTCTCGTAGTAACTCGGCTGCCTCACCAAAGTTTTCATTGCCAAGCCTCTGCTCCACCTCAACAATCACCCTTTCAACCTCCTCTGCTTCCCTATCGGTTGCCCCCTCCTTCTGTTCTGAAACCTTCTCAGTATCCTGATAGGAAAGCACCACTCCCTTTGAGCTATACAATGCCTGAATTATGATGCCCTTAAGCCTTTCTTTATAGCTTTGTAAAAACTGCCTTGCCTCCTCATAGCTACTGAAGGCACCGATACGAAGACTGTAATGGTTTGCGTGCCTTTCTATCCTGAGAGTCTTTACCACAGGGGGATGAACAATTCCCTTTATCCTGTTAAACTCCCCTATCGCCTCTCTTACCCTGCTAAAGGTGGCAAGCTCAACCGTGTAAACAACCCTTGCCTGGGGCTTTTTTTCCTTTATGGCCCTTTCAGTTCGGGAAGGGCTTTGGAGGGGGGCTTTTTTTTCAACATCCCCTTTTACCTCCTCCTTTACAGGCTCAGGGAAGACCCTTAAGAGCTCAAAACCGCTTTTTTCTGTCTCAAGTATAAAGGGGTCGTTCAGGATGGTTTTCAGCCCCTTTGCAAATTCCTTTGCCTCTTCGTATTCTCTGAAATCCCCTACCCTTATAACAAGGTATCTCTTACCTTTAAGAAGCCTTACCTTGAGCTCAGGCCTTTCACTTATCAGGCCCTTTACAAAGTTAAAGTGTCTTTCAGCATAACCCCTTGCATTGAGTGCATAGGTAGCTGTCTGGATGGAAAAGCTCTTTGTATAGGCACTGACAGGAAACAGGCTTAAGAAAATGGTTATAATGAATAATAAAAACCCCCTTTTCATATTAGGATTATATCAGAATCTTAACTGCAATTTCAGAAAAGAAAACAAAGCTTTTAGATTTAGGATTTAGGATTTAGAATTTAGGATTTTATTTAACAGTGGTTCCCATTTTCTATCTCACAGAGGAGCTTGTATTTCCACCACCAGAGCTTGCTGAATATGACGGGCTGCTGGCTGTGGGTGGTGACCTGAGCCCTGAGAGGCTTCTACTTGCCTACAGGGAGGGGATATTTCCCTGGTTTACCGAAGACACAGAGATACTCTGGTGGTCACCTGAGCCAAGGCTTGTGCTCTTTCCTGAGGAGCTGAAGGTCTCAAGGAGTCTCAGACAGGTTATAAAAAAGGAGACCTACCGTGTCAGCTTTGACAAAGCCTTCTCTGAAACTATAAGGCTCTGTGCAAGGGTGCACAGACAGAAGGACGGTGACACATGGATTACTGAGTCAATGGTGGAGGCCTACATCCGCCTCCATGAGCTTGGTTATGCCCATTCAGTTGAGGCGTGGCATGAGGGAAGGCTTGTTGGAGGGCTCTACGGAGTGTCACTTGGCAGGGCCTTTTTTGGAGAATCCATGTTCACCCTTATGCCAAATGCCTCAAAGGTGGCCTTTGTTTTTCTGGTAAAGCAGATAAAGCAGTGGGGATTTAACCTTGTGGACTGTCAGGTAACCACCGAGCATTTAAAAAGGTTTGGTGCAAGGGAGATAAAGAGGGCTGAGTTTCTCAGGCTTCTTAAAGACTCTCTCAATTATCCTACCAGAAGGGGAAGGTGGAGGCTCACCCTATCAGCTGAAGACCTTCTTAAGAAATCCGATTAACTCATCCTTGCTAATCTCACCCTCTTCGGAAATCTCCATCCTCCTGTATCTGAGCACGCCCCTTTTCAGCTCATCTTCACCGATTATTACAGCCACCGTTGCAGAAATCCTGTCAGCTCTGCGCATCTGGCTCTTGAGGGATGCACTGCGGTAGTCCATATCAGCGCTGAACCCCTCCTTTCTGACCGAAGAAAGCAGCTTAAAGGCCTCCTTTCTTGCCTCATCACCGAGGGTTACAAAGCAGACCTGGGGACCTCGGTCATCAACAGAGCCTTTCTCCTTGATAAGGGTTATGAGTCTCTCCATACCGATTGCAAAGCCAACCGACGGTGTTGGAGGCCCGCCAAAGTCCTCAACCAGTCTGTCGTAACGGCCACCTGCTGAAACAGCATTCTGGGCGCCAAGCCCCCTTGAGGTTATCTCAAAGGTTGTCCTTGTGTAGTAATCCAGCCCCCTCACCATCCTGGGGTTTATGGTAAAGTCAATTCCCAGCCCTGTAAGTGCTCTCTTAAAGCCCTCAAAATGCTCCTGACAATCACTGCAGAGGTAATCAAGTATCACCGGTGCGTCGCCCACATACTCCTTACAGGAAGGCACCTTGCAGTCAAGCACTCTGAGAGGGTTTTTACTATATCTGCGCTGACAGTCGGAACAAAGCCCATCCACCCCTTTCCTGATATACTCAATTAGCACATCCCTGTAACGGGGTCTGCAACTGGCACATCCTATGGAGTTTACCTCAACATTCAGTCCCTCAAGGCCTACCCTCTGAAGGAAGCTGATTAGCATCTCAATCAGTTCAGCATCAATCTCAGGGGCCTCTATACCGAAGGCCTCAACCCCTATCTGATGAAACTGTCTGAGCCTTCCCTTCTGGGGCCTCTCATAGCGAAACATCGGGCCAATGTAATAAAACCTCTGGGG
This sequence comes from uncultured Nitrospirota bacterium, assembly GCA_964539375.1. Classification (GTDB taxonomy): domain Bacteria; phylum Nitrospirota; class Thermodesulfovibrionia; order Thermodesulfovibrionales; family JdFR-85; genus JAADIE01. Next base: position 7,730 of record CAZIIE010000033.1, read on the forward strand.
TGGTGGCAGCTGGTTGAGGTTGTGCTGTATGTAAGCCCTGACCACAGAGGCGGTTCCCTCAGGACGCATGGTCAGGCTTCTGCCTGCCCTGTCCTGAAAGGTGTACATCTCCTTTTCAACAATATCGGTGGTATCACCAATGCTACGAACGAAGAGCTCGGTAAACTCAAGGATGGGTGTTCTTATCTCCTTGAAACCGTAAAGGCTGAAGACCTCTCTGGCGGTCTGCTCAACGCTCTGCCAGAGAAATGTCTCAGGGGGAAGCAGGTCCTGAACACCCTTAATACTCCTGTATTTCATCCTCTCTGTACTCCTCCTCAGGTTCTTCTCTAAAGTCTGTCTCCTCGGTGCTCTCAACCCTCTCCTGCTCGGGTTCCTGAGCCTCCTCAGCCTCCCTCACATCGTCAAACTCAAGCATCCTCAGGTGACTCTCTATCAGCCTTCTTAACTCTTCCTTGAAATGGGTCCTGATTCCCTTCAGGTCAACAATGTCCTCGTGTATCTTTACCATCTTCTCCTGAGCCTCTTTGATAATGGCATCGGCCTTAAGCTCTGCCTCTCTAATGATAAGCTCTGCCTCCTTTCGGGCATTGTTTTTATAATCCTCCACCATCTGCTGGGCTGTCATCAGGGTCTCCCGCAGGGTGTTTTCCATGTCCCTGTATTCCTGCAACTGTGCCTCGGTCTGGTGGAGTTTCTCCTTTAGTGTTGCGTTCTCTCTCAGCAGGTCTTCCATCTCCTCCCTTATCACCTCTAAAAAGGCGTACACCTCCTCCACATCAAACCCCCGAAACCTTACAGGAAACTGCTTTTGCTGAATATCCATGGGGGTGATTCTCATAGCGAACCTCCTTTCAGTTTATATCCAAGCTCTATAAGGCTTGCCACAACAAAGCTTTTGAGAAACAGGATTGCCAGGATTGCCACAAGGGGAGAGAAATCAATACCGCCAAACACCCCGAGTCTCCTCCTTATGGGCCTTAACACCGGTTCGGTTACTCCGTAGAGGAAGCGCACAATCGGATTGTAAGGGTCTGGATTAACCCAGCTTATAAGGGCTGCAATAATAAGCACCCACATATAGGCACTCAGCAGTATATCAAGCACATTTCCCACGGCAATGAAAAGATTTCCAAGGACAAACATGACCTACCTCCTGCTCAGGGCAGCTGCCCTTTCAGTGGCAGCCTCTATTGCAGACTTTATAATTCCCTTAAGGCCTGATGCCTCCATTACATAAAGCCCCTCAGCAGTGGTGCCTGCAGGTGATGTAACCATCCTTTTAAGCTCCCAGGGAGAAAGGCCCTGCTCTATCATGCTGCAGGTTCCAGAAAAGGTCTTAAGGGTAAGTTTAAGGGCCTCATCAAAGGTCAGCCCCATTCTTACACCAGCCTCAGCCATTGACTCAATAAAGTAGGCAACAAAGGCAGGTCCGCTTCCACTCAAAGCAGTAAGGGCATCCATCTTATCCTCATCTACCACCACCACAGAGCCAATCCTTTCAAAGATGCCAACCACAGTGTCCACATCAGCCTTGCTCACACCTGAAGAGGGAGAAATCCCGCTCATTGCCTCTCCTACAAAGGCAGGGGTGTTGGGCATAACCCTCACAACCCTGTCAGTGCCAAGGGCATCTATAATCATTTCAAGCCTTATACCTGCTGCTATGGAGACCACAAGTTTGTCTCGGCTAACCAAAGGGGCTATCTCCTCAAGCACCTCAGCCATCTGCTGGGGTTTTACACAGAGCAAAAGGGTGTCAGCAGCCTTAACCACCTCTCTGTTAGACCTCTTCGTTTTAACACCATAGTTTTTCTTAAGGTGGTTTAGCCTTCTGGGGTTTTTGTCAGATACAACTATCTGGACCTTTTCTTTACTTAAAAGCCCCCTGATTATGGCCTCTGCCATGTTACCTCCACCAATAAAACCTATCATCAATAGCTCCTCCTTCCAAATATTGCAGTGCCAACCCTTACGAGGGTGGCTCCTTCTTCTATAGCAACCTCAAAATCGCCTGACATCCCCATAGACAGGTGCTTGAGCCTGAATCCCCTGCTGTTCATCTCGTCCCTCAACTGTCTTAACCTTCTGAAATAGGGCCTTGCCCTTTCAGGGTCTTCAAAAAAGGGCGGTATGGTCATCAGCCCTTCAAGGTTAAGGTTTTCAAGCTGGACTATCTCACCAAGAAGCGCCTCAAGGGAGTCCTCTGATACACCGAACTTGGTCTCTTCCTCGGAAAGTTTTACCTGAACGAGCACCCTCTGGACCTTGGAAAACTCAGCAGCAACCCTGTTTATCTTCCTTGCAAGCTCAATGCTGTCAACTGACTGTATCATATCAAAAAGTGTTACTGCCAGTCTAACCTTATTTTTCTGCAGATGACCAATCATGTGCCACTGCACAGTCTCTGGAATATCAGGCCTGAGCTTCTCTATCTTTTCCCTTGCCTCCTGTACCCTGTTTTCTCCTATCATTCTTATTCCAAGCTCAATAGCCTCCTTTATCCTCTCGGCATCAACGGTCTTTGTAACCGCCACCAGTTCCACCTCTGAGGGGTCACGGCCAGCCCTCATAGCAGCATGGCTCATCCGTTTGTATATATTGCTTATGTTCTCAAGTAGCATTGCTAAGAACCGAAAAGCCTCAGCCCACCTCTGTATATTTGATGAGTAGATATTTTATCATATTATCAGTCTGAAGGAGAAAACGCAGAAACCAATGTTACAGGAGCTGTTCATCAAAAACTTTGCAATTGTTGACAGGCTGAAGATACCCTTTAGCAGTGGCCTTAATGTAATTACCGGTGAAACCGGTGCAGGCAAGTCAGTCATAATCAATGCCCTTGAGGTTGCCCTTGGTGAAAGGGCAAGGGCAGAGCTGATACCACCCCAGGCTGAAGAGGGCGAGGTGGTAGCGGTCTTTGAGCTACCTGAAAGGGGAGTTTCTATCCCAGCCGATGTGAAGGCTGATGATGAGCCCCTTATACTTAGAAGGCTTATTTCAAAGACCGGAAAGAGCCGAGCTTACATTAACGACAGGGCAGTATCAATAAAAACCCTCTCAAGGGTGGGCGACCTTTTAATAGATATCCATGGTCAGCACGAACATCAGAGCCTGCTTAAGCCCTCGGTACAGGAGACAATGCTTGACAGCTATGGCAACTGTACCGAGCTTGCTCGAGAGGTTAGAGAGCTCTTCCGCAGGAAGGAGGAGATAAAGGAGCAGATAGCCCGTCTGAAGGAAAGACAACGGGAACGCACCCAGCGCATTGACCTCCTCAGGTTTCAGATTGATGAGATTGAGCAGGCTGGTCTCAGTATGGAGGAGTACGAAAAGCTCCTTTCAGAGAGAAGGATTCAGAAGCACCTGACAGACCTTCTCTACCATGTTGAAAGCTCCCTGGGACTTCTAAAAGACCAGGAGGGCTCTGTGCTTGATAGGCTTTCCGAGGTCAGGCATTCTGTTGAGGAGGTAAACAGGGTGGACAGCTCAGCAGAGAATGCCCTCAGGCTTATTAATGAAGCCGATGCGCTCCTTACTGAGGCCTCCCATGAGTTAAGGGCACTCCGCGACTCCTACGATGTTGACCCTGGTAGGCTTGAGGAGATAGAGCGAAGGCTTGACCAGATTGAGAGGTTGAGGAGAAAGTATGGCGATACCATTGAGGATATCCTTCAGTATCTGAAGGATGCAAAGGATGAGTTGAACTCACTGATTAATATGGATGAGGAGGTGGATGCTCTTAAGGAGAGACTTGAGGAGACCGAAAGGCTACTTGATGAGAGGGCAGGTCTGCTAAGCAAGAAAAGGCAGGAGGCAGCAGGGAGGATTCAGGAGGCTGTGACCAGCTCATTGAAGGGGCTTGCCATGAAAAACGCCCAATTCAGGGTTATGTTACATCCCCAGAAGCTTAATGAACACGGTTTTGAAAGGGTGGAGTTTTTGTTTTCAGCAAACCCTGGACAGCCCCTTAAGGGACTTTCAGCTGTTGCCTCAGGAGGAGAGCTTTCAAGGGTTATGCTTGCACTGAAGGGGGTTTTTGCCTCTCTGGAAGGAGTCCCCGTGCTGGTATTTGATGAGGTTGACGCTGGCATCGGTGGAAAGACTGCAGAAGCTGTGGGTTTGAGACTAAAGGAGCTTTCCAGAACCCATCAGGTAATCTGTATAACCCATCTTGCCCAGATAGCATCCCTTGCTGACCACCACCTGAAAGTGACCAAAGATGAGGATGAGGGTAAGACCACTGTAAGAATTGAGCCCCTTCAGGATGATGCCCGCAGACAGGAGATAGCAAGAATGCTCAGTGGCTCAATCACCGAGACATCCCTTCGCCATGCTGAGGAGCTACTTAACAGGGCATAAATGTTAAAATAATAGGTGACCATGAAGGGTAAGATAATAATAGATAGTAAGAGATGTAAGGGCTGTGAGTACTGTGTGCTTACCTGCCCAAAGGGTGTTATCAGTCTCTCTGATTCTCTGAACTCAATGGGCTACTTTTTTGCTGAGGTAACAGAGCCCGAGAAGTGCACAGGTTGTGCCCTCTGTGCTGAGATATGCCCTGATGTGGCTATTGAGGTCTGGAGAGAGGAAAAAACCACAAAGGTCTAAGACACAGGGGTTTTTCTCTCAGGGCAGGCTTTATCAAGGGTTAGCGCCCTGCATACGCCTTTTCCACTCATAAAGAAGCACCGCTGCTGAGGCTGCCACATTGAGGCTTTCAGCTTTGCCATAAAGGGGAATCCTGAGGAGCACCTTTGCCTGAGCCCTGATGGCCTGGCTGATTCCAGCTGTTTCATTGCCAAAAACCACAAGCTCCCTGCCTGTGGGCATGTATTCATAGAGGTCCATATCTCCCTTAAGGTCTGTGCCAACCACCACCCTGCCCTCTGAGTTTGCAATCTCCACAACCTCCTCAACCTCACCAAAGGAAATCTCCACATTAAAGATACTCCCGGCACTTGCCCTTATGGATTTGGGATTATAGGGGTTTACCGAGCCCTTAAGCACCACAACTCTGCTAAAGCCTGCTGCATCAACAACCCTTATGATGGTTCCCATGTTACCAGGGTCCTGAACACCATCCACACATACCACAGGCTCTTCTGGCAGGGGGCTTAATGCACTGGCTTTCACCCTGCAAAGGGCGATTATACCCTGGGGTGTTACAGTCTGGGAAAGCCTTTTAAGGGCCTTTCCTTCAACCACCACCACATAAGTGCCCCTGTCAAGCAGGGTATCAACCAGAAGAGAGTTTTCCCTTCTTGAGGCAAACTCGGCTGTGACCAGTGCATGGGTTGGCCTTATACCTGCCCTTAGTGCCATCTCCAGAACCCTTGGCCCCTCAGCAAGGGCAATCCCCTCCATCTGACCCTGGGCTGGTGCTGACCTCTCAGGTCTTCCTATAACCTTCAGGAACCTCTTTACAGTGGGATTTTCCCCTGATGTAACCCTTTTCATTTCCTTCCACCTCCAGCCATAGATGACCACTTCAGGTAGACTGGCAGACCTGGCAGTGAGCCAACCAGATAGGAGAGAAACCAGAGAATTGAAAGGGTAGTTGCAACCTCGGTTCTGATACCTATCAGGGAAAGGAGCACCACAAAGGAGCCCTCCCTGAGTCCAATACCCGATATGGAAATCGGTATTGATGAAACCGTTATCACAATTGGCATAAAGAAAAAGAGCTTAAGCACATCTATCCTCACCCCCAGTGCCTTTGCACAGAGTAAAACAGAAAAAATGGTGGCAATCTGCACAAGAAAGGAAAGCAGATAGGCATAGAGCAACCTCACAGGTGCATCCTTTATAGCCTTCAGGTAATCATAAAAACCCTTTATTGATTTAAATTTGTATCCTATCCTGAATCTGAAAAGCCCAAAACTGGCCACAACAAAAAGCCCTGCCAGGGCAGGCATAAGCCAGAGCACTGCCCTATTTTCAATGCCTCCTCTGATAAATATTATTGATAACAGCCCCAGCGTAACCAGGGCACAGTAGCCTGTGTATCGGTCAGCAAAGACAGAGCCGAAGGCATCAGCCCCCTTTATACTGTCTCTGTAAAGATAGTAAACCCTCAGTGCATCACCGCCAACAATGCCTGGAAGGATATTATTAAAAAAAGAGCCTATCAGGTAAATGCCATAAAGTCGGGGAACTGTTAAGCCTACGGGGACCATTTCATCGGTAAGGAGCATCCTCCATCTGATAGATGAGACAAACTGGGCAAAGAGGTAGACCAGAGAGGCAGAAAAAAAATAGGGAAGCCTGACTGTGGCAAGTATGTTTAATACCCTGCTTGTTCCTGCCTTCTGAAGGATTAGATAAAGCAGGGTCAGACTAAGGGCTGCCTTGAGCAGAAAAAAGAGAAGGTTATTTTTCCTTTTTTCCAATGATACCTTTTATAACATAGATTGGTTTTTTCTGGCTTTCGTGATAAACCCTCACAAGCATCTCACCTATCAGACCAAGCCCTATAAGCTGAATGCCCACTATGATAAGCAAAACCCCGAGAAGCAGAAGGGGCCTTCCACCGATGTCCTCACCAAAAAAGAGCTTTCTGAAGGTCAGATAGGCTGAAATCAGCACACCCACACCACCAGAGGCAAGGCCAAAGGGTCCAAAAAACTGTATTGGCTTGGTAGAAAAACTCTGCAGAAACTTCACAGTTATAAGGTCAAGCAGCACCTTTACAGTCCTTGACATCCCGTATTTGGACTTTCCCCTTAACCTCGGATGGTGCCTTGTCACAACCTCCTTGACCCTCACCCCATACCAGCTTGCCACAGCAGGGATAAATCGGTGCATCTCACCATAGAGGTTAAGGTTCTTAACCACATCTCTGCGGTAGGCTTTAAGGGAGCATCCATAGTCATGAAGCTCAACACCTG
>CAZIIE010000034.1:0-14169 GCA_964539375.1 uncultured Nitrospirota bacterium
TGGGCATGTAGATAGTTTAACATGGATGCCCTGCCCCCTACACCCTACTCCCTACCCCCTATTTCCCCAGTATCCGCTTGTACTCGCTATAGGGTATCTCGCTCTGCCAGTGGCCTGTAAGCTTTCCAAGGCCAACAAAGAGATAAAAGACTATTAGCAAAGAGGCTATAAAATAGGCAGGTCTCAGGGGTACCTTTTTTCTGAGAGTGACATTTAGAGCGTCCTTTTCTGGACAGTGACTCACACAGGTTAGACAGCCCATGCATTCAGCCGAGCCTATCACCTCTTCCTTTTCCACATCAATAAGGGCAGGACAGTGGGTGCTACAGCTTCTACAGTGTAGGCAGTTTTTTTCCTCCCTTTTTATCTTCAAGGGGCTTAACTTGCTTATGAGCCCGAGCAGTGCACCATAGGGGCAGAGATATCGGCACCAGAAGTTCTTATAGAGGAGGCTAAAAAGAAACAGGAACAATAGCACAATGGCGGTTGTCTGTGACATCTCGGTAAAGAATTTCATGGTCCTTACATCCACAATCTTGTAGTAGTCGGTAATGAAAAACAGCACTATCATGTTAGGAACCATAGCAATCCCTATGAAGACTAAAAAGAAGGCCATCACAATGTATTTTATTGACCTGAGAGGTATGTCGTACTGTGCCTTGAGCCTGAAGTTTTTGCCAAAAATACGCTCCCCTGCCATCCAGAGATACTGGGAGACTGTGCCCACAGGACATATCCAGCCACAGAAGCCCTTTTTAAAAAGTAACGAGACCATAACAATTGCAACAAATAGGACCAGTGCAGCAGGGTGGGCTGGCTCTATAAGGCCTGTAAAAAGGAAGTACTTTAGAGAGACAAAGCCTGCGATGGGTAAAAAACCCTCAACCGATGGTGGCCTCGGTACAAAGGGATGGCCTGGTTTTTCAAAGTGAAGCACAAACTGGTAAAACCTGATACCTATGTAGATACAGAAAAATAAGAACCACAACTGCACAGCGTATCTAATGTATCTTAGGTACTTTCTGTCTCTCTGTCCCATGAGGTCTATTATGAAAAAAGGACTCTTTTTTGTGCTATGATGTATATCATAAAGGAAGAGGTTAATAATGGCAAATTCTAAGCACTAATATCTAAATTCTAAACAACACTAAGGAAGATATTGTATTTGAAAATTTGAAAAATTGAAATTTGGAATTTGTTTAGGATTTAGTGCTTAGGATTTAGAATTTCTTCTTATGAAAAAAATACTTATAGTGGATGATGAGCCTGATATAGTTAGACTTCTGGAGCATAATCTTCAGAGGGAGGGCTTTGGCACCCTGAGTGCCACCAATGGGGTGGAGGCCCTTAAAAGGATTAAGGCTGGTGGTATCTCCCTTGTGGTGCTTGACCTTATGCTACCCGAGATGGATGGCTATGAGGTGTTAAGAAGGATAAGGCAGTCTGAGGATACAGCCCATCTTCCTGTTATAATGCTTACAGCAAAGGGGGAAGAGCTTGACAGGGTCTTAGGGCTTGAGATGGGAGCAGATGACTATGTTACCAAGCCCTTCAGCCCCCGTGAACTGCTTGCAAGGATTAAGGCTGTGCTCAGGCGTATTGAGGAAAAGAGCCAGCCCCAGGCGATTATTAAAAAGGCAGACCTGGTTATAGACAATGAGAAGTTTGAGGTAAAAAAGGCGGGAAAGACAATAGAGCTAAGTGCAAAGGAGTTCAGGCTTTTAAGCCTACTTGCCTCAAGGCCTGGAAAGGTCTTTTCAAGAGAGATGCTCCTTGATGAGGTCTGGGGTGATGAGGTTTATGTTGAGCCGAGGACAGTTGATGTACAAATCAGGCGATTGAGGGAAAAGTTAGAGGATGACCCCTCCAGGCCAGTATATATCCTCACAAAGAGGGGCGTTGGTTATTTTTTCAGTGGAGGTATGGATTGACTGCTGCCCTGTTGGTGCTCATTTCAGTTCTTTGTATTTACATCCTTTACAGGGAGCTAAGCATAAGAAGGCTATCCGATGAGCTTGAGGAGATACTGGAGTCCTGCATGCTTGGAGAGTTTAATAAGAGGATGTTTCTCCAGGGAAGAGACAGACTGAGCAGAGTTATAAACCGAATAAATAATGTGGCAGAGATAACCGAGCAGCGGATAAAAAAACTTGAGGAAGAAAAGATAAGATGGCAGAGTCTGCTCAGGGGGCTTTCCGATGCTGTGTTACTTGTAGATGAGGAAGACAGGGTGGAGATTGTAAATGATACATTCCTTCAGGAGTTTAACCTGAAAGAGAGGGATGTGAGGGAGAGGCTTTACAGTGAGGCAATAAGGGAACCTGTGCTTATAGAGCTTATTGAAAGGGCCAGAACTACAGGGCTTACCCAGAGGGGAAATATTATAAATGAGGATACGGACAGGGTATTCAGGGCTACCGTCTATCCTGTCAGATTGAACCACAGCACAAACATAATGGTTATCCTTAGGGATATAACCGAGAGAAAAGAGGTGGAACGGCTTAAAAGGGACTTTATAGCAAATGTATCCCACGAGCTTAAGACCCCCATAACAAACATAAAGGGCTATGTGGAGACCCTGATTGAGGAGCTTTCCCCTGAATGCAGAGACTCCCTTGAGTTTCTAAGGGTCATCCATAAAAACACCCAGAGGATGGAAAGGCTTGTTCTTGACCTGATTCAGCTTTCCTCTATCGAGTCAGGCGCTATAAGGATAGAAAAAAGGGAAATAGGGCTTAAGGATTTCCTGAAGGAGGTTACAGAGGAGTTCAGAAAGGCAGCCGAGCAGAAGGGACTGGCTATGAGTATGAGCCTTGAGGATGAGCAGGAGGTAATAAGGGCTGACCCCCTAAGGCTTAAGCAGATACTGTCAAATCTTATTGACAATGCCATTAAGTTTACCGAGAAGGGCTCTGTGGTCGTGGGTGCCTTCAGGGAGGACTCCCTTCTGATTCTCTTTGTCCAGGATACAGGTATAGGGATTCCAAAGAAGTATATCCCCCGACTTGGTGAGAGGTTTTTCAGGGTTGACCCCTCAAGGTCAAGGGAGCTTGGTGGCACAGGCCTTGGACTTGCCATTGTGAAACACCTGGTAAATGCCCATGGATGGAGGATGGAGATTGAAAGCAGGGAGGCATCTGGAACAAGGGTAAGCATTATAGTCTCAGAGGATGGATAAACCAGCCCTTTCTTCTTCCACAGACTATCACATACACCTTTTTAAAGAGGGAAGACCGATGGGGCCTTCGGACCTTGACTGGTTCTTGAAGAGCTGCTTGGAGGCAGGCCTCAGAGAGGTCTATGATATGGGTTCAAGGGATGGCCTCGGCCTGAAGCTTAGAGGTTTTTTCGCAGATACACCCCTGAGAGTCAGGACCTGCGGTTATGCCCTTTTTAAAAGGGGTGGGTATGGTGGTTTTATAGGAAGACCCATTGAGCACAAAGACCAGATACCCGAAGCTGTTGAGACCCTATATCAAAGGGGCGTTGATTTTATCAAGGTGATACATTCGGGAATTGTGTCCCTTAATGCCCCTGGTGGTGTAACCGAGGGTGGTTTTCAGCCTGATGAGCTTCAGCTTTTAGTTAATGAGGCAAAAAGGTATGGTCTAAGGGTGCACTGTCATGTAAACGGTGAGGAAAGGATAATAGAGGCTATCAGGGCAGGGGTTTACTCAATAGAGCATGGCTTTTTCATCACCGAAAGGGCACTTAAGATGATGAGTGACCAGGGGGTGGCATGGACACCTACAGTCTATGCCCTTGAGGCTTTTTCATCAGGGCTACCCAGTAGGGAGGCTTCCTTTTATAAAGAACTGATAAAGAGACATCTTCAGATGATTGAGTATGCCCTCTACATAGGTGTCAGGGTAAACACAGGTAGTGACTCAGGGGCAAAGGGATTAGAGCATGGAAGGTCCTACAGGAAGGAAGAAGCCCTGTTAAAGCAATGCACCAAATACTAACTCAACCAGATAGGCAAGCCCTATACAGGCTGGCAGGGTAAATATCCAGGCCATCACAATCTTTCCAGCTATTCCCCATCTTACTGCTGAAAGCCTTTTTGTTGCACCCACACCTACTATGGAGGAAGAGATAACATGGGTGGTGCTTACAGGAAGTCCAATGTGGGAGGCACCAAGGATGATAGCTGTTGAGGCTGTTTCAGCAGCAAAACCATGAATGGGCTCAAGCTTCAGCATATTTACACCAAGGGTCTTGATAACCCTCCATCCCCCGATGGCAGTACCAAAGCCCATGGCTGTAGCACAGAGCAGAACAACCCAGAAGGGCACCTCAACTGACTTTATCAAACCACCACTGAAGAGCGAAAGTGTGATAATGCCCATTACCTTCTGAGCGTCGTTTGAGCCATGACTGAAGGCCATAAAGGAGGAGGAAAGAAGCTGCAGCCTTCCAAAGTATCGGTTTATCAAAGAGGGAGGAAATCTCCCGAAAAGATAAAGGATTGCCTTCATGAAATAATAACCCAGAAAGGCACCGATTATGGGCGAGGTAAGTAGGGCTGTGAATATCTTGGTTAATCCTCGGAAATTCAGCACATCAAGACCTCCATGGGCCATGGCAGCACCCATCAGGCTTCCAATAAGGGCATGGGATGCACTGACAGGAAGCCCCACCAGGGTCATTGCCGAGTTCCAGAGAAACCCTGCCACAAGGGCAGAGGCAACAACCGTTTCGGTGATGCCTGCAGGGTCAACAATGCCCTTTCCTATGGTCTTGGCAACTGCAGTGGAAAAAAGTGCACCAAGCACATTCATTGTGGCTGCAAGGGCAACAGCCTTCATGGGTGAGAGAACCCGCGTGGAGACCACCGTTGCAATGGCGTTTGCCGAGTCGTTCCAGCCATTACTTATATCAAAAAGGACAGCAAGGACTATGGTGAAAAGGATTATCTTAGGCATTCTTCAGGACAATTCCCTCAAGGATGTTTGCCACATCCTCGCAGAGGTCAGTGGCGTTTTCAAGGTGTTCAAGGATCTCCTTCCACTTTATGATAAAAATCGGGTCCTGGTGGTTTTCAAAGAGGTCACCAATGGCCTTACGGAAGATGCGGTCAGCCTCGTTTTCAAGTCGGTTAATCTCTATGCAGAGGTCGTGGACAAAGGAGTATTTCTTGTTCCTTAATTCTGCTATTGCCCTGTGAATTGTCTGGGTGTTTTCAAGTAGTGATTGGGCAAGCTCTTCCGCTCCATCTATCTTCTGGTTAATCCTGAAGAGTATGAACCTGTCAGCAGAGGCCCATATCAGGTCAAGGATGTCGTCAAGCCTGCAGGCCAGGGCATGGATGTCCTCACGGTCTATGGGAGTAAGAAAGGTCTGATTAAGCATCCTTATTGCCTCGTGGGTAAGCAGGTCACCTTCATGCTCAAGGGCATGGATGGATTTAACCCGTTCCTCCAATCTGTCAAAGTGTTTGAATAGCTCGGTTAGCTCCTTTGATGCTTCAATAAGATTCTGGGATGCCCTGTCAAAGAGTTCATAGAAGTCCAGTTTTTTGGGGAAAAATCTCATCGGTTACTCCTTTAACAGCTTTTACAGGTTACTGCCCTATAAAAGAATCCATTGAAAAACAGGCACTTCATTATAGCAGAAAGACCTGTTTATTTCCAGTTAGCAGGATGTAATAAAAATGTAACATTTCTTTAACGGTTCTGTAACAGGGGAGGGAGTATAATAATGGGTAATTGGTATATTGGTGTAGTGGTTAATCGGTGAAGAGGTGAAGGAGTAAAACAGGCTTTAGGCTATAGGCTATAGGGATTTAAGTGTTTAGTGTTGAGTTTTAGTGGTTGAAAAACCAATTGGAAGATTAGTTCTGTGTTCTCTGTGGATTTAATATGGTGGAAGACAGAAGTGCTTATAAAGGCAAATTCTAAGCACTAATATCTAAATTCTAAACAACGCTAAGGAAGATATTGTATTTGAAAATTTGAAAATTTGGATTTGGAATTTGTTTAGAGTTTAGGGTTTAGAAATTAGAATTTATTTTATATTTGGAGGTTTATCATGAAAAGGACATTAAGGTTAATAACCCTCTTAACAGTGCTGCTTTTTGTGTTAGGTGGATTTGCCTCTGCCTCTGAGACCATAAACGGAGCCGGGGCAACCTTCCCCTATCCTGTCTATGCTGCCTGGGCCTGGCAGTACAAAAAGGAGACAGGCATAAGGCTTAATTACCAGTCTATTGGTTCTGGCGGTGGTGTAAGGCAGATTTCAAACCGAACGGTGGATTTCGGTGCCTCCGATGCACCTGTCAGACCCGAGGAGCTTGAAAAGAAGAGGCTTTATCAGTTTCCAGCCGTAATTGGTGGTGTGGTGCCTGTTGTAAACATAAGGGGTGTTAAGCCTGGCCTGTTAAGGCTTGACGGTAAGACCCTCTGTGGCATTTTTCTTGGTAAGATAACCACCTGGGCTGACAAAAGGATAAAGGCTTTAAATCCTGAACTGAAGCTTTTAGATAAAAAAATCACTGTGGTTCATCGCTCTGATGGCTCAGGCACTACCGCCATCTTTACAACCTATCTTTCCCAAATATGTGATGAGTGGAAGAATAAGGTTGGAGCTGGCAAGGCGGTTAGATGGCCTGTGGGCATAGGTGGTAAGGGAAACGAGGGTGTGGCTAATTATGTCAAAAGAAAGAGATACTCCATAGGTTATGTGGAGTTTGCCTATGCAAAGCAGAACAGGCTCACCTATGTGAAGCTTAAAAACAGCTCGGGTAACTTTGTTGAACCGGGTTTTAAGAGCTTTCAGGCTGCTGCAGCCTCTGGAGACTTTGACCCTAAGAAGCACTTTTACCTCTGGCTTACCAATGCCCCTGGCAGGGATGCCTGGCCCATTGCAGGTGCCACCTTCATCCTGCTTGCAAGGGAACAGAGGGACTCAAACATAAAGACCGTGAGGTTTTTTGACTGGGCCTTTAAAAAGGGCGATGATATAGCCAAGAGGCTTATCTATGTGCCCCTTCCGGATGGTTTGAAAGACAGGATAAGGAAATACTGGAAGGATATGGGGATTTATTGATTGATCCAGTCATACAACCACCCTTTAAAGGGAAAAGTCTGCAGTGGTGCAGCAATTAGGGTAATGAAAAAATCAACCTGTTGATAGCGGGGTATGTTTTACGGTGCATTCACCAAGAAAAAATCCAGTTGATTTCTTCTTCGGCACGCTGACAGCCCTGGCCTCTCTGTCAGTGCTGATCGTAATCTGCGGTATCTTTCTGGCCCTTATAAAGGAGAGCCTGCCTGCGATAGAGCGGTTTGGTGTGGTTCAATTTATTAGCAATGTTCAATGGGACCCTGTGGAAGAGGTATTCGGTGGCTTTAGCTCCATTCTGGGTACCCTTATCACCACCGTGCTTTCCCTTGTCTTTGCCCTGCCTGTTGCAATAGGTATTGCCATATTCATAACAGAGATTGCCCCTTCTTTTCTTAAGGGGCCAATTGGCACAGCAGTGGAGCTTCTTGCTGCAATACCAAGCATCATCTACGGGATGTGGGGGCTATTTACCCTTGCACCGATAATGGAGGAGCATATAGAGCCCTTTGTTCAGTTAACCCTGGGGAGGCTCCCCCTTTTAGGGGCTTTGTTTCAGGGAACCCCTATGGGGATAGACCTTTTTACAGCCAGTGTGATACTGAGCATAATGATAATACCCTTTACTGCCTCTGTTGCAAGGGATTCCTTTATGCTTACACCAGATATGGTGAAGGAGTCAGCCTATGGCGTGGGTGCTACAAAATGGGAGGTTATAAAAGATGTGGTGCTACCCTATTCAAAGATAGGTGTCTTTGGTGGGGTGGTGCTTTCCCTTGGAAGGGCTATAGGTGAGACAATGGCAGTTGCCTTTGTGCTTGGTAACAACCACGAAATCCCCCGCTCACTCTTTGATGCAGCAGCCACCATCACCGTTACACTGGCCAATGAGTTTACCGAGGCTGACACAGACCTTTATCTTTCCTCCCTTTACTACCTTGCCCTGATACTTTTTGTTATAAGCTTCATAAGCCTCGGAATAGCCAAGTTCTTTCTCATAAGGGCTGAGAGGAGGTATCAACGGTGAGGGTGGAAAAGAGGAGGCGATTAAACAACCTCATTGCCCTCTCACTCAGCAGCCTGGCTGCACTGATAGGTCTTTTCTGGTTGTTATTCATCCTTACAGATGTGTTGATCCATGGGCTGGGTGGTATCAATCTGTCCCTTTTCATTGAAGACCCTGCTCCGCCAGGCATGGAGGGTGGTGGACTCAGAAACGCCTTTGTTGGACAGCTTATGATTACAGCCCTTGCTACCCTGATAGGTGTGCCCCTTGGTGTGCTTGGCGGTACCTTCCTTGCCGAGTATGCAAGGGGAAGGAGGATAAGCCGTCTGATAAGTGTTGTTTCAGATATAATGGTAAGTGTGCCAAGCATAGTGATAGGCACCTTTGTCTATGCCATAATGGTAAAACCCCTCGGGCATTTCAATGGATGGGCAGGTGCTGTTTCACTTGCCATAATAATGATTCCTGTTGTGTTGAGAACTACCGAGGATATGCTCAGTATGGTGCCCTGGAGTCTGAGAGAGGCTGCCTTTGCCCTTGGGGCACCCTACTACAGGGTGATTATTCAGGTGGTTTACAAGGCAGCTGCCACAGGCATTATGACAGGAATACTTCTTTCCATTGCAAGGGTTGCAGGTGAGACCGCACCACTACTTTTTACCTCCTTTAACAACTCCTTTTTTACCTGGAATATGAACGAGCCTGTCTCCTCCCTTACGGTTACCATCTTTCAGTATGCAATGGGACCCTATGAGGAATGGCATGCCCAGGCCTGGGCTGCATCACTGATAATCACCCTCTTTGTGCTTTTCATAACCCTGCTTGGTAGGTTAATCTTAAGGTGGAGGTTTGGAAGTGGAAAACATAGATAAGGAGCTTGAGGTAAGGGGACTGAACTTTTACTATGGAAGTGTCCAGGCACTTAAGAATATCAACCTGCCCGTTTACCGTCATTCAGTTACTGCCCTTATAGGTCCTTCAGGCTGTGGAAAGACCACCCTTTTGAGATGCTTTAACCGTATGCATGACCTTTACCCTGGCAACCGCTATGAGGGCGAGATAATCTTTGAAGGAAAAAACATCCTTTCCCCCGAGATTGACCTTATAGAGCTCCGTAGCCGTATTGGCATGGTCTTCCAGAAACCAACCCCTTTCCCCATGAGTATCTTTGACAACATTGCCTATGGGCTGAAACTAAGGGGGATAAAGAAAAGAACCGAGCTATCCGAGAGAGTTGAGCGTGCCCTGAGACATGCTGCCCTTTGGGATGAGGTAAAGGACAAGCTTAATGAGTCTGCCTACAGCCTTTCAGGCGGGCAGCAGCAGCGCCTTGTAATTGCAAGGGCTCTGGCTGTTGAGCCAGAGGTGCTTCTGTTTGATGAGCCAACTTCAGCCCTTGACCCGATATCAACCTCAAAGATTGAAGACCTTGTGGTAGAGCTAAAAAGGGAGGTAACCATCATCATCGTCACCCACAACATGCAGCAGGCTGCGAGGATATCGGACTGGACGGGCTTTTTGATGCTTGGCGAGTTGATTGAATTTGATAGAACTGATAAGATATTTACAAGTCCTTCAGAGAAACTCACCGAGGATTATATAACAGGGAGGTTTGGATAGTTGCCTGTCAGGATGAACGAGCTTGAAAACCTCAAGGACATGCTCCTTAAGATGGCCACACTGGTGGAGCGTTCCATAAAGAAATCGGTAAGGGCTCTGACAGAGAGGGTCTCCAGCCTTGCTGAAGAGGTTATCAGGGAAGACCAGATTATAAACACCTATGATGTTAAGATTGACGAAGAATGCATAAGGCTCCTTGCACTGAAACAGCCCATGGGCAAAGACCTGAGGTTTATTACAACTGCAATGAAGATAACCACTGACCTTGAGAGGATTGCAGACAATGCGGTAAACATAGCAGAAAGGGCCCTTGAGCTAAATGAGGAACCCCTTCTGAAACCTTACATAGACATACCAAGGATGCGTGAGGTTGCCCAGGGTATGGTCAGAGACTCCATAGATGCCTTTGTGAACGAAGACAAGCGACTTGCCTGGGATGTTATAATGAGAGATGATGAGGTTGATGACCTTAACGAGATGGTGCTGAAGGAGTTGATGTTCATTATGACCCAGGACCCCTCCACGGTCTCAAGGGCTATGAAGATAAGCTATGTATCAAAATACCTTGAACGCATTGCTGACCATGCCACAAACATTGCCGAGATGGTCATTTACATGGTGGATGGTCGTATTGTAAGACATATGCTCCAGAATGAGATAACCAGGTAGTTTGAGGTGGTTCTTTGAAACGGCTTCGCATACAGCCCCTTCTTCCCTCCTCAGCCATTGATTACGAAAAGGTTCTTAACCCTGAACAGCTTGAGGTGGTCTTCTGCCCTGGTGGGCCTATGCTTGTGCTTGCAGGTGCAGGAACTGGAAAGACCACCACTGTGACCTACAGGGTTGCAAGGCTTCTTGAGCAGGGTGTTCCTGACAGTGCCCTGCTACTTCTGACCTTTACTAACAAGGCTGCCAGGGAGATGATGCAGAGGGTTGAGATGCTTATTGGCAGAAAGCCCAGCGGTCTCTGGGGTGGTACCTTTCATCATGTTGGAAACCTCATTTTAAGAAGACATGCATCAGTAATTGGTTACAGTGAGGGCTTTACCATCATTGACAGGGAAGACCAGAAGGAGTTGATGGATAGCTGCCTTGGTGAGCTTGGCCTTGAAGACAGGATGTTTCCAAAGTCTCCTGTGCTGGTTGAGATGCTTTCCTATCTGCGAAATAGTCCTTCTGATTTTGATGAACTCATCAAAGACCGTTATGCTCACCTGAGTGAATATTACGACGAAATTAAAAGAGTCTTTACCCTCTACAGCCTTCGTAAAGAGACCCTGAACATGATGGACTTTGATGACCTGCTTCACAACCTTCTGAGATTGTTCAGGGAGCATGATGAGTTAAGACAGTGGTATTCTTCCAGGTTTCTCCATATCCTTGTTGATGAGTATCAGGATACCAACCTTATCCAGTCCGAGATGGTTGACCTTCTTGGTGCAACCCACAGAAACCTTATGGTGGTGGGTGATGATGCCCAGTCAATATACTCCTTCAGAGGTGCAAGGATTGAAAACATACTGGGCTTTCCCGAGCGATACCCTGACTGCAGGATATTCAGGCTTACCACCAATTACAGAAGTAGCCCTGAAATACTGGAGCTTTCCAATGCTTCCATAGCCCATAATGAGAGACAGTTTGAAAAGAACCTCAAGGCTGTGAGACCCTCTGGTGAAAAACCGATGGTGGTTGAGCTCCAGGACCTCTTTGAGCAGGCCTCCTTTGTTGCATCAAGGATAATTGAACTTTCTGACGAAGGCCTCGGGCTTAACAGCATTGCTGTTTTGTACAGGTCCCATTACCAGTCAATGGAGCTTCAACTTGAACTACAGCGAAGGGGTATCCCCTTTGAGGTCAGGTCAGGGCTCAGGTTTTTTGAGCAGGCCCATATTAAGGACATACTGGCCTATCTGAAGGTCATGCACAACCCCTATGATGAGCTTAGCTGGAAGAGGATTCTCAAGATGCTACCCGGGGTTGGTAATGTAACAGCCACAAAGATATGGAATGAGATATCAGCCACCGACTCACCCCTTGATGCACTGAGGGCTGTAAAGAGGGGGCTTTCAAAAAGGGCCCTTGAAAGTTACAGGGTCTTTGTCAGTCTTATGGAGGATGTAAAGTCGGTTGATTACAGAAATCACCCTGCCGATGCCATTGCCTATTTCCTTGAAAGGGCCTATGAGGGATACCTCTACAATACCTATCCAAACGCATCCCAGCGATATGATGATATACTGCAGCTTATAAGGTATGCAGAAAGATACAGTTCTGACAGCAGTTCAACCTACGATGCCCTTGAGCTTCTCCTCAGTGACCTCGCCCTTGAAAGCATTGGCTTTTCCGAGGAAGAAACTCCCGAGGATAACCAGTTTGTGGTGCTTTCCTCGGTTCATCAGGCCAAGGGACTTGAATGGAAGGTTGTCTTTGTGATAGGTCTTAATGAGGGGAGATTCCCTTCAAAGAAGGCCCTTCACAGCGAGGGAGAGGAGGAGGAAAGGAGACTCTTTTATGTGGCCTGCACAAGGGCAATGGAGGAGCTATATCTTTGCTATACCCTTACCGATGATGGTTACTCAAATATTCTTAAGCCATCAAGATTTATTACCGAGTTGCCCGAGGACTGTTACGAGAGGGTGGAGATAGAGTATGGCTATAGTTGATGCCCTTTCAGAGGGGGTAAGGATAGCCTTAAGAAACTGGCCTGTGCTGATTATAGACCTTGTGGTTGCCCTTGTGAACTGTGCTGGTTTCTTTATCTTTGTTCTGCTACCTGTGGCAGCAATTCTTTTGGTGGCAGGCTTAAGCCCCTTTATTGTTGCTGATTTACATTCCCATGAAGCCCTTATTAGACAGATACCCTGGGTGATGAGCCTTGCCCTTGCCTTTTTGCTTCTTTATACAGCAGTTATGCTATGCCTTGGACTGTTTGTTCTTGCTGGCACTGTGGGTGTTGTGGTAAGGACAGTGGAGAGCCCTGAAGAGGGTTTTAGCCTTGCCAGTTTTCTATCCCTTGCAAAAAGGGACTTTTTCCCCTTTCTGAATTACTCCGCCCTTACCGGTGGAATTGGTATCTTGATTGCCCTTTTTGCACTGGTAGGTGGTTACTTTATAAAAAACCTCCTTGATTATCTGAAGGGCTACTCTCTGGCTCTTTCTTACTTTGTGGGGATTTTTGCAGCTGGGGTGGGTGCTGCTTTAATATTGGCCCTTATTGTCTGGCTGCTTTCTGTTACCTTCTATGGCTTTATTGAGCTTTCCCATAACAGGCAGGGGGTAATGGAGACCTTTCAAAAGGTTCAGTCCTTTATAAAAAAGGATGCAAGTTCCGTTGTTTTCTTCCTGATTGCAGGAGGCATATATCTATTGCTTAATCTTGTTTTTACAGCCCTTGGTTTTACCTTCAGATTTACTCCCTTTGGTCTGCTCCTTACATTACCCTACCAGTTTCTTACCTATATGGTCAGTGCGCTTACAGGTCTATGGTTTGTAAGCTCACTGGTTAGCTATTATTTAGGGGGTAGGGAACAGGGGGTAGGGGGTAGTTAGTTAAGAGTTAAGTTTTTTACTAAACACTCAACACTAAGCAATCAAAACTATTAACTACTCCCTACACGCTACACCCTACCCCCTACACGATACCCCCTACACCCTATAATTCAGCCATTTTGGGTTTTTGTATTTTTCCCTGACCAGTCTCTGGGCAAGTTCAATCTCCTTCTGAGTAAGACCTTCTGGTCTGAAACTCACCTTAAAGACCTCTTCAAAGCCCCTTATAAATGCACTTTTTAAATCTTCAGGCTTAATCATGGGATAAACTTCAAAAAGCCCAACCATGCTTTTGAGGATCTCCTCCCCTTTTGCCCTTAAAAAAACCCTCTCCATCTCATCAGCGTTGGTTTTAAGTAGCAGAGAGCCCTGCTGTAAAAAGCCCCTTTTCCACCTTTTCTGGGCAGAGCCAATCAGCTTTTTCCCCTTCAGGGTTATCTCACCATAGGATACAGACTGAAAGCAGAGGCTTGAGCCAGTCAGAACCCTTCCCCTTTCCCTCCTTTTCTTGAACTCTACATCAACCCCCATCTTCATAAAACCTTTAAGGAAGGCCTGACTTATGTAGGCATAGGTCTTGAGGAGGTTTTCAGAAAAAAAGGGCGGGCTGTTAAGGGAGGAAAAGCTGTATGTAAGGTCTTCTCCATGAAGAATAGCCCTTCCACCTGTAGGTCTCCTTACCAGGGGTATAGAACTTTTTTCACAGTATTCTCTGTTAATCTCTGATAACCTCTGAAAGGCTCCCAGAGTTACAGCTCGCCCTTTCCAGCCATAAAACCTGAGGGTGGGCGGAGAGTTACCCTCAAGCACCATCATGGCTATTGCCTCATCAATGGCCATGTTCAGATAGGCATCTTCGCTTCCGCTATCAATTAAACGCCAGTACATAAGATTAATTTAGGGTGTAGCGTATAGCCTGTAGGGAGTAGGTA
>CAZIIE010000035.1:0-13971 GCA_964539375.1 uncultured Nitrospirota bacterium
ATTTTGTAGTTATTTGAAAAATTGGGATTTAGGATTTGTTTAGAATTTAGTGCTTAGGATTTAGAATTTGAAGCTTATATGTTTGGGATTTGTTTAGAATTTCGGATTTAGATATTAGAATTTGAAGGTTGTGCTCTCTGTGTCCTTAGTTACACCAATAACCATTACACCAATAACCAATTATTTTTGCTATGGCAAAGGACAAACAATTTTATCCTGACTACCTTGCAGAGATTGTGCTTACAATCTTTCTGGTTATAGAGGCTGTGGTGGTGCTTGCCCTTGCCTTTCCTCAAAATATAGGTAGAATGATTAATTTCACCGCCCCCTATCAGCCAAGGCCTGAGTGGTACTTCCTCTGGCTCTACCAGCTTGTCCGTTACTTTCACGGCAGGTGGATATTCCTCGGCACAGTTATACTTCCCCTTATGATTGTGCTCTTTATCATTCTGCTTCCCTGGATTGAAAAAAGGGCAGGCAGAAAGAGTGTGCTCTTTGGTAGCTTTCTTATACTTACCTTCTTTATACTTTTTACCCTTATTCCACTTTTCACCCAGTAACCCATGTCAGAGTGCATCATTATCAAACCTGAAGATTCTCTGATTGAAAGGACCATTGAGTTCCTGAGATACTCTGAAAGGGACTACTCAGCCAACATCGTCCTGTTTCCTGGCAGAAGGCCAGGTCATTTCCTGAGAAAGAGACTCTCAGAGCTGGTAAGAGCCCCCTATATTCCACCCCTTGTATTCTCAATTGACGACTTTATTGATGTCCTTTACGAGGAGCTATTTCAAAAAACAGGAAGAAAGCTCACACCGATTGATGCTGTCTATCTCCTTTATCAGATATACAGAAAAGCTGACTACCGACCTGGAAGGGAGGCCTTCGTAAGCCCCGAACTCTTTCTGCCCCTTGGTATAAAGATGTTCAAAGACTTTGAGGAGCTTCACATTGAAGGTGTCAGTCCTGAAGGGCTCAGAAACCTGGAAATGGCCATACCAGAACTGGTTGAAAAGAACATCCAGTGTATATCTGACTTTTACAGAGACTTTTACAGAAAAGCCTCAGAAGCTGGTTTTTCAACCCGTGCCATGCGTTACAGGGAGGTTGCCCGAGGGCTTACTTCATTAAATTCCCCTGATACAGCCTCCTTTAGAAAAAGGGCCCTTGATGAATACAATATCCTTGTCTCGGGCTTTTATGCCTTTACCAGAGCTGAAAGGGAGATTATCCAGAGCCTTTCAGAGATTACAGACCTTCATCTGATATTTACCGATGGGCCAGGTCTGAAGGAAAGGCTTTCCGAGTTCTCACTACCCCTTAAAGAGCCTTCAACCCCTAAAAAGGCTCCGCCGAACATCACCCTCTACAGCAGCCCCGACACCCATGGTCAGGTGCTGAAGACCGCCTCAATTCTTAAAGCTCTAAAAGAAAAGGGACAGAGGCTTTCCACCGATACCCTGATTCTTCTACCAAGCTCGGATACCCTCTTTCCCCTGCTTCACAACTGTCTGGGCATTATACAGGAGGAGGGCTTTAATATATCCATGGGTTATCCCCTTTACAGAACTCCCATATACAGCTTTTTCATAACCCTTATGGAGCTTATTGAAAACATCTATAATGAGGGTATTTATGTAAAGGACTACCTCAGATTCATACTTCACCCCTATATTAAAAACATCTTTTTCAGAGGCGATGACCTCGGGCAGTTTTCTGCTAATGAGATAACCCGAATCCTGGCTCACAGCATAAAGAGCTTTTTTGATGAACAGGTTCTCAACCTCTTTATCAGCCTTGATGAGATAGAAAAAAGGGAGGGGATATTCTCAAGATTCTTTGACCATCTATCTGAGGAGATAGAGCTTGGTAAAGAAGAGCTTATGAAACACCTCAGATGGATTCATGAAAACACCATAGGCACCTTCAGGGAGTTTCAAAATGTCAGGGATATGGCCGAGAGGGCAGAAAAGGTGCTTCTTTTTATATACAAAAACTCAACAGCACCGGTTCACCCCTACTTCCACCCCTATGCCGAGGGGTTCATGAGGCTCTTTGACGAGTTAAAAAACTCCCTCTTTGCAGACTACTCCTTCTCTGAGACCGCAAACTACTTTAACTTCCTCAAGGGTTACATCAAAAACGCTTCGGTTGCCTTTGAAGGCACCCCCTTAAGGGGTGTGCAGGTTCTTGGACTGCTTGAAACAAGAGGGCTGAGGTTCAGGAGGGTCTTTGCCCTTGATGTAAATGAGGGCGTTATTCCCGATGGTTCAAGGGAGGATACCCTCTTACCTCATAAGATAAGGCAGAGCCTCGGACTTACAACCTACAAAGACAGAGAGGCCATTATGGAATACTACTTCAACACCCTGCTTGAGGCATCAGAGGAGGCCTATATTTTCTCCATTGATAACAACCAGCAACAGAGAAGCAGGTTTGTGGAGCGACTTCTCTGGCAATGGCAGAGAAGGGAAAAAACCACCGAAACCGAAAGATTCCTTAAAAAGATACAGTACAGGGTTAATCTCCAGAGCCCTGTGCCAGCACCAGTAAAAAAAACCGATGAGGTTTTAGAGTTTCTGAAAGACCACAGCTTTACCCCTTCAAGCCTTGATGACTACATAGATTGCGGGCTCAGGTTCTACTACCAGAATGTCCTGAAGATTAGCTCTAAATCAACCACCGAAAAAATAAATCTCGGTATCCTTACCCATGAACTACTGAACCAGTATTTTAGACCCCTTCTAAATAGACCCCTTTTAAGGGAAGCCATCTCCCTAAAAAGGGTAGCTCCTCTCGTTGAAGGTTACTTCAGCCAGAAATACGGTCAAACCCTGGATGGAAAAACCTATCTTATAAAACGGCAGGTAAAGGCAAGGATTGAGGATTTGCTCAGCCGTTACTTTATCCCCCTCTGTGAAAAACACAGGGTTGTAATAGGCTCTCTTGAATCGGAACTAAAGGCAAGGATTGGAGAGTTTAACATAAAGGGAAGGATTGACAGGGTAGAGCAAAGGGATGAGCAGCTCTACATAATTGACTATAAAACCACCTATACCAGGACCCATTTAAAGATAGACCTTGAAAGGCTAAACCCTGATGAGCGTAGCAGCTGGTCTGAGTCGGTAAGGTCAATCCAGATCCCCCTTTATGTGATTCTCTACACAAGGGTTCATAGCCCCCAGCATCCCCCAAGGGGTCTTTATCTTCTGCTTGGAAGGGCTGGGATTGACAGAGATAGCATTGAGTTTGAACCCCTTGTTTTTACCCCTGAGACCCTGAACGCTGTTGAAGGCTTTGTCCTGAGGGTTCTAAAGGAGATAAACAGCCCTGAGGTGCCCTTTTTGCCACCCCAGGATATGAAAAGGTCCTGTCCAAGATGCAACTATCAGGAGGTCTGTGGAACGAAATGGGTAAAAGGCTCTGCCTACTGACTCTGTTGATTGCACTGCTTTTTGCCCTCTCCTGTGCAGTAAACCCTGTCACAGGCCAGAGGGAATTGATGTTTGTATCCGAATCACAGGAGATAGAGATAGGAAAAGAAGCCTCTCCCTCCCTTTACTGGTCCTACGGTGGTGAATTCAGAGACAGAGAGCTACACCAGTACCTTGAGGGGATTGTAAAAAAGCTCTGGGCTATCTCTGAAAGACCCTATCTGCCCATGAGGTTTGTAGTGCAGAATACCTCCCTTCCAAATGCCTTTGCCCTTCCAGGCTATGTGGCAATCACAAGGGGACTCCTTGCTGAACTTGAAAATGAGGCCCAGTTTGTTGCAGTAATGGGGCACGAGGTTGGTCATGTCATGGCAAGGCATACAGCCAAGAGAATAACCCTGGGACAGCTCCAGCAGTTTGGCCTTATCCTTGGTGGCATAATGCTTTCAGGGAGTTCCCATTCTGATACCTTTTTAAGGCTTGGAGCACTTGGCAGCAGCCTGCTCCTTCTTAAATACGACCGCTCCCAGGAGCTTCAGGCTGACCGCCTTGGTGTTAAGTACATGGCAAGGCTCGGTTACGACCCCTACGAGGCAATCAATGCCCACAAAAGGCTACAGGCTGGGGTCAACAACTACGCAAAAAGAATGGGTATTAAGAGAAAAGGTACAAGCCCTTTTTCTGAATTACTTTCAACCCATCCCCGCCATGAGGTCAGGGTGGAAGAAATAAAGGATATGATAGCCCATCTGCCACCATACAGACTGAAAGGTGATGGAAGATTCGGTGATAGATTTTCAAGACACCTTGAAAGGCTAAAAAGAATAAACAGGGTCTATTTCATCTACGACAGGGCAGTGCTTCTGTATAATAAAGACCGCCTCTTTGATGCTGAAAAGAAAGTTAAAAGGGCTATTGCCTTAGAGCCCGAACAGCCACCCTTTTACAATCTCTATGCAATGATACTCTTTAAAAGGGGTGAGTTATCAAGGGCAGAGAGGTATTTCAGAAAGGCCCTTAAGATTGAGAAGGATTATCAGCCCTCGGTTTATGGTCTTGGTCTTGTCTATTTAGAGAGGAACGACTATCAGAGGGCTTTAAGGTATTTCAAAAGGAGCCTCAGGCTCTATCCATCCCATCCAGGCTCATACTTTGGACTTGGAAAGACCTATCAGAGGCTTGGTTACTACTCAAGGGCTATCAGATACCTGAAACCCTATGCAGAGTATAATCCCCGACACAGGGAGGTTCACGGTCTCCTTGGTATCTGCTATGAAAATACAGGAAAACTTAAAAGGGCTCTCAGGGAGTATCAGCTCCAGGTGAGGGTTGCCCCTGACACAGAGCTCGGCCTGTATGCACAGCAGAGGATTCTTGTGTTGAAGACACTGCTGAGGGTAAGGTAAAATTGGTATATTGGTATATTGGTATATTGGTATATTGGTGTATTGGTGTAATGGTGTATTTGGTAAATATGAGCAATAACTAATCTGTTTGGAGGACTTTATGGTTAAAGAGGTTGAGATTTATGAAGGAGGTCAGCTTGTCAGGACTGAGAAGATGCGACTTAGGATGGTCAAAGAGTTAAACGAGGTGATAGTCTACGAAAACGAAGATGGCAGAGCGGTGCTTTATTTCAAAGACAAGGACAAATACATGCTTGTATCAAATGAGATGGCATAAAGTCCACTTTTAAAGGAATCAACTCCAGACAAAACTTAGCCCAATTCAATGGATAGGTTTAAACATCCCCCTTTGTGTATAATATTAGACCATGCTTTCACCAGAGCGTCAGCTTGAAATAATTAAAAGAGGCGTAGCAGAGATAATCTCCGAGGAGGAGCTACTTGAAAAGCTCCGCGAGGGAAGACCACTGCGAGTCAAGGCTGGCTTTGACCCAACAGCACCTGACATTCACCTTGGCCACACAGTGCTGATTGAGAAGATGCGCCAGTTTCAGGAACTTGGCCATGAGGTAATATTCCTGATAGGTGATTTTACAGGCATGATTGGTGACCCCTCTGGAAAGAACGAGACCCGCCCTCCCCTCACAAAGGAGGAGGTACTTGAGAATGCAAGCACCTACAAGGAGCAGATCTTCAAGATTCTTGACCCCGAAAAAACCCGCATTGAGTTCAATTCAAAGTGGATGTCAAAGATGAACGCTGAAGACCTTATCAGGCTTGCAAGCCGTTACACCGTGGCAAGGATGCTTGAAAGGGAAGACTTTAAACAGAGGTTTCAAAGCCAGACACCCATTAGCATTCATGAGTTTCTCTACCCCCTCATTCAGGGCTACGATTCGGTGGTTCTTGAGGCTGATGTTGAACTGGGAGGCACTGACCAGCGGTTCAACCTTATCGTTGGCAGGGAGCTTCAGAAGGAATACGGTCAAAAACCCCAGTGCCTCGTTATGATGCCCCTTCTTGAGGGCCTTGACGGTGTCAAGAAGATGTCCAAAAGCCTTGGCAATTATATAGGAATCACCGAGCCTCCAAAGGAGATGTTTGGTAAGATAATGTCCATATCGGACGAGCTTATGATAAGATACTACGAGCTCCTCAGCCACATCAGCCTTGAGGAGTTTAACCGTCTGAAAAAGGGGCTCGCCGATGGCACAGTCCACCCTAAAGCTGCCAAAGAGGCCCTTGCAATGGAGATTATAGAGCGGTTCTGGTCTAAAGAGGATGCACTCAGGGCAAAGGAGGAATTTGACAGGGTCTTCAAGCAGAAGGGTCTGCCCGATGAAATCCCTGTGGTAAGATACCCCTTTGATGGACAGGAGGTCTGGTTGCCCCAGATACTGAAGGAAACAGGTATCTGTAAAAGTACCGGTGAAGCGATGAGGCTTATAAAGCAGGGAGGAATAAGGGTTGATGAAGAAAGGGTCTCTGACACACAGGCAAGGCTTACAAAGGGTGAGCACCTCATCCGCATTGGAAAGAGAAGATTCTACAAACTCGTACCTGCCTGATGGAACACTGTGAAATAGCCTTTAAGCTCCTTTTAGGGGCAGTGCTTGGTGGAGCTATTGGCTTTGAGCGACAGAGCCACGGAAGACCTGCGGGCTTCAGAACCCACCTGATAGTCTGCGTTGCCTCGGTGCTTATAATGGTTGTATCTGACCGTTACTACGAGATAAGTAACCTCAATCCTGATATTATCCGTATTGACCCCGCCCGAATTGCTGCAGGGGCAATAACAGGTATAGGTTTCCTTGGTGCAGGGGTGATACTGAAGTCAGGCTTTACTGTTCAGGGACTTACCACTGCAGCCTGTCTCTGGATTGTCTCAGCCATCGGGCTTGCGGTTGGAAGCAGTCTGTACTGGCCTGCCCTCATAGCCTTTTCCATTACCCTTATTGCACTGTGGGGCCTTAGAAAGGTTGAGGCTAAAATATCCAGACTGAATTACAAGATACTGGTTATAACCACAGAGATGGAGATTCCAAGAGAGCTGGTTCTGGAGACCTTCAAACAGAAGGCAGTATCAATAAGTGATATAGATTATGAGTTTGACAGACCCTCTTCAGAGGTAACCTACCACATTAGGTTTGTCTATAGGAATGAAGAGGTCATAAACTCCCTCATTGAGGGTCTTAAGGAAATTAAAGGCCTTAAGCGCTTTTATCTAAAGGGGTGATGGACATGGCTGAGGTGAGTATTGAAGAGATTAGAGAAAGGTTGTGGACAGAGGTCAGCTATGTGCTTCTTGACATGGATGGCACACTGCTTGATAAATACTTTGATGACTACTTCTGGGAGCATCTTGTGCCTGAGAAATACGCTGAAAAGCACAATATCACCTTTGGAAGGGCAAAGGAGGAGCTACTTAAAAAGTACAAAGCCCATGAGGGAACACTCAACTGGACAGACATTGACTTCTGGTCAAAGGAGCTTGAGCTTGACATACCTGCCCTGAAAGAGCAGATAAGACACCTCATAGAGGTTCATCCCCATGTTGAGGAGTTTCTGTCGGAACTGAACAGGGCAGGAAAAAAGGTCTTCCTTGTAACCAACGCCCACTATAAGACCCTTACAATAAAATTAAGAAAGACCGCTATCGGTCAATACTTCAGTAAGGTTATTACATCCTTTGATATGGGACTGCCAAAGGAAAGGGTGGAGTTCTGGCAGAGGGCTCAGAGGGTGCTTGGTTTTGACAGAGAAAAATCGCTTTTTATTGACGACACCGTTGACATCCTTTATACAGCAAGAGAGTTTGGTATAAGATACATCCTCCTTAAAACAAGGGCAAACTCAAAGAAAAATGATGAAAACAGGGCAGACGGGTTTGCATCAATCTCTGACTTTAAGGAACTTCTACCCTCCTGAGATTTTATGTTTCATTTCAGGCTATCTTTTGATATAATTAGGCTATGGCAATTGAAAAGATTGTATTAATCATCCTTGGTATTTCGGCAACGGTACTGATTTTTCTGTTGATTCCTGTGGTGGTGCAGCTTAAAAAGACCATTGGCAGGTTAGAAGACTTTATCTCATCAACCGATGAAGAGCTGAAACCAACCTTGAAGGAGCTTCAGGCTGTGCTTTCAGAGATAAAAAACACATCAAATAATGTTAATGTTATTACCTCCAATGTAAGAGGACTCAGTGAGTCTGTGGTTGAGCTCTCTGAAAGGGTTAATAACATATCCTCGGTTATTACAAACATTCAGAGAGAAACCAGTGCCACAGTTGCAGGTCTTAAGGCTGGTCTTAAGACAGCAGCAGGAGTGTTTGTTAAAAATCTAATAAGCAAAGGAGGGTAGCCATGTCTGACAATGGAAGAAACGGAACCAGTGTCTTGCTGGCCTTTTTACTGGGTGGTGTGGTAGGAGCAGGGCTTGCCCTTTTGTTTGCCCCTCGTTCGGGTGAGGAGATGAGGAAGAGGATTAAAGAGGTTGCTGAGGATGTTAAGGAGAAATCAACCGAGTATGTGGGTGAGGTAAAGGAAAAGGTCACCCAGGGCATTGAAAAGGGCAAGGAGACTGTCTCATCATCCCTTGAAAAGGGCAAAGAGATAATCACTGAGAAAAAGTCTGCCCTATCAGCAGCCATTGAGGCTGGCAAGGAAGCCTTTAAGGAGGAGAAGGAAAAACTCAAAAACGCCTGATGCACGAGGTATCAATTGCCCAGAGCCTTCTTGACATAGCAATTAGCGAATGTGAAAAGGCTGGCTATAGCAGGATTAACTCCATATCCGTGGTAGTGGGTGAGGCCTCAGGGGTGCAGGTTGATTCCCTGAAGTTTGCCTTTGATGTGATAAAAAAAGACACTCCAGCCGATGAGGCAGAGCTGTTAATAGATATATCACCCCTTACAGGGGTCTGTCTTGAATGTAAAAGCAGATTCCAACCCACAGAGCGGCCTGTCTATGAATGCCCTATGTGTAAGTGCAGAAGGCTTAAGATAATCAGCGGCAACGAGCTTGACATTGTAGAGATAGATGTAGATTAACAGGGAGGTGCTATGAAGGTAAAGGTGGTAAGCAGGATTTTAGAGGCAAACGAAAGGATTGCCGAGGAAAACAGAGGGCTCTTCAAGGAAAAGGGTATCTTCACCATCAACCTGATGAGCGCACCAGGGGCTGGGAAGACAACCCTCATCGTTGAAACCCTGAAGGCGATTAAGGACAGTATCCCTGTGGGGGTTATTGAGGGAGACATTGTTGGCACCGAGGATGCCGAGAGGATTGGCTCACTAAATGTGCCTGTAGTTCAGATAAACACCCAGGGTGCATGCCATCTGGATGCTAACATGATAAGAGAGGTCCTTGATGAACTGCCCCTTGATGAGCTAAGACTCCTGATTGTGGAGAATGTGGGAAACCTGGTCTGCCCTGCTGAGTTTAACATAGGTGAGGATATGAAGGTTATGCTTCTCAGCGCCACTGAAGGTGATGATAAGCCCGGTAAATACCCCCTTATGTTTCAGGAGTCAAGAGCACTTATCATAAACAAAATAGACCTTCTGCCCTACATTGATGTGGACCTGAAAAAGATAAAAGACACTGCCCTTTCCCTCAATCCTGAAATGGAGATCTTTGAGCTTTCCTGTAAAACAGGGCAGGGCTTTGAGGCCTGGATAGAGTTTCTGAAAAAATCTCTTTCAATATGATTTTAATCATACCAATCCTCTCACTTTTCAGCTAAACTAAAATCAAGAAAAAAGTGAGAGGAGGAACAAAGATGACAAAGACAAAATTCACGAAAGACTCGGTAATTGGTGAGATAATCAAGGAAAAGCCATCAGCCAAAAAGGTTATTGAAAAGTACTTTGGCAATGGCTGTTTCACCTGTCCTGGCATAAGGGTGGAGTCAATCTCCTTTGGTGCCATGATGCACAATGTTGACCCTGAAAAGATAGTTAAAGAGATTAACGAACTGGAGGATTAGAATGGAAGTAAAGTGTTTTGTATGTGGAGCAACGGACAAAGACAGGGTCTATCTGCCCTGTGTACATGAAGACGAGGAAAAGCATGTCTGCGTCAGGTGCCTTCCCATACTGATTCACGGCGCCCATTAATCCCCCTCTCCCCTCTAAATAGATCTCAGGTGGTTGCCCTTCAGGGCAACCACCACCTTTTACAGACATAACATGAAGCTACCCCCTACTATTTGATATAATATCTCCATGAGCAGGGATATATGGATATTTCTCTTTTCAGTTGCCCTTTTCTGCCTTAACTGGCCAGTTTTAAAGATTTTTCAGGATAACCCTGCCCGTTATCTTTTTTCAGTATGGGTGATAATCATAATTGTGGTATTTAATGTAACCTATAAAATGGACCTAAAGAAAAATACAAAAAACAGGAAGTTCTGGGGAGGTTAATTGTTTCCTGTCTGGCTGCTTTTTTTTCTGATCTTCTGCTACATGTTCCTTCTGTTTCTGGTTGCCTATTTTGCTGAAAGAAAGGAACAGAAAGGCAAAAGCCTTGTATCCAATCCCTATGTATACTCCCTCTCCCTTGCTGTTTACTGCACCTCCTGGACCTTTTATGGAAGCGTTGGCAAGGCAGCCAATGAGGGGCTCAGTTTTCTTACCATCTATCTTGGCCCAACCATTGTTGCCCTGCTTTGGTGGATTGTTCTTAGAAAGATTGTCCACATTGCCAAGGAAAACAGGATAACCAACATATCTGATTTTATTGCCTTCAGGTATGGAAGGTCCCTCGGGCTTTCTGCGCTGGTGACCACCGTTGCTGTAATAGGCATTACCCCCTATCTGGGGCTTCAGTTAAAGGCCATCATGACCACCTTCTCAATACTTGCTGGAAAGCCTCAGGGAAGTCACTTTGCTGGCTGGCTGATAACACTCATGCTGGCTCTATTTGCTGTAATATTCGGAGCCCGAAGGCTTGATGCCTCGGAAAGGCATGGCGGACTTGTTTTTGCAGTAGCCTTTGAATCGGTCATAAAGCTCTTTACCTTTTTGACTGTCGGTTTTTTTATTACCTTCGGTGTATTTAATGGCTATGCTGACATAGTGGCAAGGGTTCAGAACATAGGCTATTCCCATCTGTTAAAAATAGGCGAGCAAAGCAGTGTTAGCTTTCTGCAGTGGTTTACCCTGACCCTTCTTTCCATGATGGCTGTGATGTTTTTGCCAAGACAGTTTCATGTAACTGTGGTTGAAAACTCCTCCATTGAGCATATAAAAAAGGCGATGTGGCTCTTTCCCCTTTACCTTTTACTTATTAACATATTTGTCATACCAATTGCCCTTGGCGGACTGATAATTAACGGCTCACCCAGAGGGGCTGATTACTTTGTGCTGACCTTGCCACTTAATCTTGGCCATCCCTATCTTGGGCTTCTTGCCTTTGTGGGGGGATTTTCAGCTGCCACTGCCATGGTTATTGTGGAATCCCTTGCCCTTAGTAATATGGTCATGAACAGCCTTGTTATGCCAGCCCTTCTGAGGTTTAAGAAGAAACGGGGCTTTCATCAGATGATACTAAACATAAGGCGGCTAATTATAATCGGACTTGTCTTCTGTGGATACATCTTTGCAATATCGGTAGGAACCTTCTACAGCCTTGTTGACATAGGTCTTAAGTCCTTTGAGGCGGTTACCATCTTTGCACCCTCCATTCTTCTTGGTCTTTACTGGAAAAGGGCAAACAAAAAGGGTGCTGTCCTTGGCATACTGACAGGCTTTGCGGTCTGGATTTATACCCTTTTGCTCCCTGCCCTTTCAAGGGCTGGCTATATAGACCCTGGGGGCAGTCTCTCTTCCATCTTTCATTCTGAGCTTTTAAACCCCACTGCCCTTTTTGGTCTGAAGGGGCTTGACCGCTGGAGTCATAGCCTATTCTGGGGGCTTAGCCTTAATCTTTTTGTCTTTGTCTTTGTCTCATTGATAACTAAACAGCCTGTTGAGGAAGAAGAGCAGGCTATAATATTTGTTGAGTCCCTTGCCCCCACATCCTTTGCCACTGCACAGGTGATAAAGAGCATTGATGAGCTTGAGGGTCTTCTTGCCCAGTTTATTGGTCCCTCCGATGCCCATGGTGCTGTAAATAGTATCCTGAAAAAATACAACCTTTCCAGGGAAAACCTTACAGGTTCCAGTCTGCTAATGCTCCAGCAGGAGGCTAAAAGGATACTTTCTGGTGTGCTCGGTCCATCCATTAGTGACCTCATCTTTCAGGACATAACCGTTTTAACACCCGATGAGAAGGAAAGGCTTTCCAGGTCACTGAGAGAGATCTCTTACAACCTCCAGCTCTCAAGAAGGGAGCTTGCCGAGGCAAACAGACAGCTTGCCCGTCTTAAAGAGTTCAGTGAAAACATCATTGAGAGCCTGCCCTTAGGGGTGGCAACACTAAACAGCGAACTCAGGGTGACCTACTGGAACAGCGCTATGAAGGCAATTACAGGTATTGATAAAGAGGATGCCCTGGGCATGAATGCAAACACCCTCCTGAAATGTCTTGCACCCGATATATTTGAGAAGGACTTCAGTGAGGGAGAGTTTACCTGCACCACCTCTGGAGACAGCATAAAAACCCTTAAGGCATACCTCAGCAAACTGACCGGTGAACAGGCTGGATATGTGCTGGTCTTTGAAGACATCACCGAGAAGAAAAAGATAGAGGAAGAGCTATTCAGGGCTACAAAACATGCAAGCATAGGAAGGCTTGCAGCAGGGGTTGCCCATGAGATAGGAAATCCCCTTGCATCAATCTCATCGCTTGTTCAGGAGTTGATGGTTGAGCCTTTAACACCCTTTATGGAAGAGTCTCTTACCACCATAAACAAGCACATTGAAAGGATTGCAAGAATTGTTAAAAACCTCTGCGACTTTGCCCGTCTGTACCCCCATAAGAAGATACAGAAAAACCTGAAAGAGATAATCACAAATACCATTGACCTGGTAAAATACGATAAAAACTTCAGAAAGATAAAGATTGAGACAGCCCTTGAGGATATACCACCTTTAAAGATGGACCCCGACAGGATGCAACAGGTTATGCTAAACCTCTTTCTGAATGCCCGTGACGCCATGCCTGAAGGTGGCAACATCTTTATCTCCTTAAAACCTGTTGACAGCATGATTGAACTTATCTTTGCTGATACAGGCTGCGGTATTGACAGTGAGTTAAAGGACCAGATCTTTGACCCCTTTTTCACCACCAAGTCACCAGCCAAAGGGACAGGCTTGGGTTTGAGTATCTGTTATAGTATAATTAAAGACCATGGTGGTTCCATTGACATAGAATCAGAAAAAGGAAAGGGAACCAGATTCATCATCAGATTGCCAAGGGAGGATACAAGTGGCCAGAACGATTCTGATAGTTGAGGATGAGGAGACACTGAGGGATTCCCTTAAAAGGGTCTTTACAAAGGAGGGCTTTAGTGTGGATGTGGCAGGCTCTGCTGAGGATGCCCTGAATCTCTGTGAGGAAAACATCTACGATGTGATAATCTCTGACATCATCCTTCCAGGGATGGATGGCATTGAGCTTTTGTCAAAGATCAGACAGCTGATACCAGAGCAGATCTTCATTGTGATAACCGCCTATGCCTCGGTCAATACAGCTATACAGGCACTCAGGCTTGGTGCCTATGACTATATCATGAAACCCATAATCCATGAAGAGATAAAACAGGTGGTAAAAAATGCCATAAAGCAGAAACAGCTGATGAGGGAAAATCTGCTCCTGAAGCAGGAAATTGAGAAACACTATGACTTCACTAACATAATCGGCGAGAGCAAGGCAATCAAGTCAATAATCAATGAGATTAAAAAGATAGCTGATACAAAAAGCACAGTCCTGCTCCTTGGTGAGACAGGAACTGGAAAGGAACTTTTTGCCCGAGTGATACATCACAACAGCTCAAGAAGCAATATGCCCTTTATACCGATAAACTGCTCTGCCATACCTGAAAACCTGCTTGAAAGCGAATTGTTCGGTCATGTAAAGGGCGCCTTCACAGGTGCAGTAACCTCCAAAAAGGGACTTCTGGAGGAGGCTGACGGTGGAACGGTCTTCTTGGACGAAATCGGCGACATGCCCCAGACACTTCAGT
>CAZIIE010000036.1:0-12791 GCA_964539375.1 uncultured Nitrospirota bacterium
GGGGCAGAAAGGAGCCCGTTGATGAGATACGGTACGAGGATGACAGGGAAAGTCCCTTTAAAATATAAATTCTAAATCCTAATTTCTAAATCCTAATTTTAGAATTTAGTGCTTGGAATTTAGAATTTTTTCTTTTTGGGGGTTTTATGAAGATACTGGTTACAGGTGGTTGTGGATTTATAGGCTCAAACTTTATAAGGCACATGCTGAGGAGCTATCCCCAGTATGAGATAGTAAACCTTGATGCCCTTACCTATGCGGGAAACCCTGAAAATCTAAGAGATGTAAAGGACAGGAAAAATTACCGTTTCATAAAGGGAAGGGTAGAGGACCAGGGGGCTGTCAGAGAGGCCATAAAGGGCTGTGATGCAGTGGTTCATTTTGCAGCTGAAAGCCATGTTGACCGTTCCATCAAGGACGCCCAGCCCTTCCTGATAACCAATATCATCGGGCTTCAGGTGCTTATGGATTCTGCCCTATCGGAGGGTGTTAAGAGGTTTGTCCACATCTCCACCGATGAGGTCTATGGCTGTTTTGAGACAGAGGAAGGTAGCTTTACCGAAGAATCCCCCCTTATGCCAAACTCACCCTATGCAGCGTCAAAGGCAGGAGGAGACCTTCTTCTTCGCGCCTACATAAAGACCTATGGGCTTAATGCTATTGTGGTAAGACCCTCTAATAACTACGGCCCCTATCAGTTTCCAGAAAAGCTTATTCCCCTTATGGTCACAAACCTCATTGATGGCCTCAGGGTGCCTGTTTATGGTAAGGGGCTTAACATAAGGGACTGGCTCTTTGTGGAGGACACTGCAAGGGCGGTTGACCTTATACTTCATAAAGGTGTTACAGGTGAGGTCTACAATGTGGGTGGTGGAAATGAAAGGCGAAACATTGATGTGGTAAAAAGGGTGCTTCAGATAATGGGCCTTGGAGAGGAATACATTGAGTTCGTGCCTGACAGACCTGGCCATGACTTCCGCTACAGCATAGATTCATCAAAGATAAAGAGGGAGCTTGGCTGGGAGCCTGAGGTTAGCTTTGATGAGGGCATTGAGAGAACCGTTAGCTGGTACAGGGAGAACGAGTGGTGGTGGAGGCCCCTTAAGGAGAGGCTGAAAGAGGAAAGCAGGGGGTTCTGGAGCAATAAAAAATGAGAGTTGCTGTTACAGGGGCTAAGGGTATGCTCGGAGCAGACCTTGTGAGGGTCCTGAAAGCCCGTGGTGAAGAGGTGATTCCCCTCGGACATGAGGATATTGAGATAACCAGCAGGGATGACACCTTAAGGGTAATCGGAGAGATTAATCCTGATGTTATAGTAAACACAGCAGCCTATACAAAGGTTGACCAGGCAGAGACAGACAGGCAGGAGGCTTACAGGGTAAATGGCCTTGGGGTTCAGAACCTTGCCCTTTCAGCCCTTGAAACAGGGGCTGTGCTCTGCCATGTAAGCACCGACTATGTGTTCAGTGGTGATGCCCTGAAACCCTATACACCCTTTGACCTGCCCTCACCGATTAACTTCTACGGGCTTAGTAAGCTTGCTGGTGAGCAGTTTGTAAGGGATATCCTCAGCAGGTTTTACATAGTAAGAACGAGCTGGCTTTACGGTGAAGGTGGAAAGAACTTTGTTAAAACCATCCTTCGCCTTGCCTCTGAAAGGGATGAGCTGAGGGTGGTCAATGACCAGATTGGCTCGCCAACCTGGACGGTGACCCTTGCTGAGGGGATAGGGAAGATTATAAAATCCGATGCCTACGGTGTTCACCACCTGACTGACCGCACCGACGGGGGGATTTCATGGTATGATTTTGCCTGTGAGATAATCGCCCGGAAGGGCTTAAAAACAAGGGTTACCCCAATAGAAACTTCAGAGTTTCCAACCCCTGCAAGGAGACCAAAATACTCGGTGCTTGATACCTTTTTTACCGAGGTTTCAACAGGCTTTAGCCCCCCTGACTGGAAGGAATCCCTTTCGGAGTGTCTTAACAGGATTTAGAGGACACAGGCCTGCCCGCCTACCCTCTGTCTTCATGAATATGTTAAATTAGATAGATATGACGAAAACAATGAAAATCCTCTTTATCTCTCCCCCCTTTGGTGAGAAGGGGCAGATGTCAAAGGGCTTACCGATTGCCCCGCCTGTGCTTGAATACCTTGCAGGGCTTACCTGGAGGGTCTGGCCTGATGCGGAGATAGAGCTTCTGGATGCCAACAAGGAGCATTTCTATCCCGAGCAGGTTGATGCAGACCTTGTGTGCTTTACAGTGCTTACACCCCAGGCGCCCTGGACCTACAGGATGGCAGACAAACTCCGTGCAATGGGGAAACAGGTGGTACTCGGTGGTATCCATGTCACCGCACTGCCCGAGGAGGCAAAGGCCCATGCCGATGCCATTGTGCTTGGAGAGGCAGAGCATATATGGAGAGAACTCCTTGAGGATGCCTCAAGAAGAAAACTAAAACCTGTTTACAATGGTGGCTTTCCAGAGCTTAAGGACCTGCCCTTTCCTGTCACCCATCTGTGGCGGACAAGATATGTTTATGGTTATTTTCAGACCTCAAGGGGATGTCCCCACCGATGCACCTTCTGTTCGGTCCATAACTTCTTCGGTGGCAAGGTCAGGATGAGACCCATTGATGAGGTGGTCAGGGAGGTTGCCCAGAGCAAGTGGCGTCTTTTCTGGGGTATTGATGACAACATCTGGGGGGTAAATATAAAACGCTCAATTGAGCTGTATCGCGAGATGTCGCTTAACATAAAACGTAAGTGGTGGTTTGGCTCTGGCGACCTTGTAACTGTGCAGCATCCAAGGGCAGATGAGCTACTCAGATACGCACGGAAGGCAGGGCTAACGGCGGTGCTTGTGGGATGGGAATCAAGTAATCTCAGAAGCCTTGAGGAGTACAAGGCAGTAAACAAGCAGGGCCGTGCCCGCAGGGATGCAATCAAAAAGATTCGTGACCACGGCATTGAGGTAATGCTCTTTATAATGGTTGGTGGAAGACAGGATGTGAGAGAGGACTTTGAGGGGATACTTAAGCTCTGTGATGAGCTCAAGGTCTCTGCCCATCCTGTGATGACCACCCCTTTTCCTGGCACAGAGCTTTACGAGATGTACAAGGAGTATCTCCTGCCAGGGCTTGACTGGGACAGCTATGATGGAAATCATGCAGTTTACGAGCATCCCACAATGGGCGTTGAGGAAAGGGAAGACCTGCTAATTGACCTGAGGGCAAGGCTTTTTACCATACCGAAGATTCTTACAAGGATGTTTCAGGTCTCCTGGCGAGGCTTTCCCATGAGCCACATTACCTCATGGATGATACAGTATCCCCAGGGAAGGGCATTCAACGAGTTTGCCCGTCAGAGGCTTAAGAAAAGAGCCAACATGGAAAGGCTGCAGGTTGCAAAGTAGATGCTTTTCAGGATTCTCAGGAGTTCCTTTGTAAATCAGAAAAAGGCAATGGCTGTGATGATAGTCTCTGTGGCAGTGGGCACAGCCATTGCTGCAAGCCTGATATCCCTTGCCTTTGACATAACCTCTAAGGTATCAAAGGAACTGAGGGCCTTTGGTGCAAATATCATTGTGGAGCCTGCTGTAAAGGGTCTTGCAAAGGTCGCTGGCCAGAAGAGGTACCTCAGGGGCTCTGACCTTGTGAAGATAAAGACCATATTCTGGAGGCACAACATCCTGGGGTTTGTCCCCTTTCTGTATGTGAAGGAGCCCGAAAGGGGGCTTACCCTTATCGGCACCTGGTATAAAAAACCTGTTAAGGTGCCAGGGGAGAAAGACCCCTTCTGGACTGGAGCCTATGAGGTGATGCCCTGGTGGAAGATTGAGGGTAAATGGCCCGAGACAGAGCAGGAGGTGCTTCTTGGAAAGGAACTGGCAGAGAGGTTAAATCTGAAAAGGGGTGACAGTCTTACCCTCTTTGGCAGGAGATTCACTGTATCGGGAATACTAAGGACAGGTTCAAAGGAGGAAAAGGCGGTGGTTACCACCCTTGAGCTGGTTCAGAAGCTCTCAGGTCTTGAAAACAGCGTTAGCACGGTCTATGTCAGTGCACTGACCACACCGATGGATGAGTTTGCCTACAAAGACCCTGAAAAGATGTCAAGGCGGGAGTATGAAAAGTGGTATTGCACGGGTTATGTAACATCCATTGCAAAACAGATTGAGGAGGTGATAAGGGGCTCAAGGGCAAGGCCAATCTGGCCTGTTGCCCAGACCGAGGGAAGGGTGCTCAGGAGGCTTGGACTCCTTATATATCTTCTGTCTGCTGTGAGTGTGCTTGCAGCAGCCCTCGGGGTCTCTACCACCATGATAATGAGCCTTCTGAGGAGAACCCGTGAGGTTGCCCTTATGAAGGCAATAGGGGCTGACAGATTCAGAACAGTGGTAATCTTCCTTTCCGAAGCCCTTATCGTTGGTTTTGTCGGTGGCCTTGCAGGGTATCTGCTTTCTTTGCTGATAAGCAAATACATAGGTGTAAAGGTCTTTGGAACTCCCCTTCAGCAGCGGGCTGTGCTTTTTCCGCTCAGCCTCGGTGCATCGGTGTTGATATCTGTGCTCGGTGCCTATCTGCCAATAAGAAAGGCTCTGGCAATAAGGCCTGCACTTATACTTAAGGGAGAGTAACAATGACAAAGAGCAGATGGCTCAGGTTTTTTGTCCTTAAAAGCCTGCTTCAGCGCAGGGGCAGATTTGTTATTGCCACCGCCTCGGTAATGCTCACCGTGGCTGTGCTCTCAGCCCTTGTGGTGCTTTCCACAGGCATAAGGGATAAGATTGGAAGGGAGCTTCAGAGCTACGGGGCAAATATGATAATTACCACCGAAAGGGGGCTTCCCATCGGTGAGGAGACCATAAAAGAGATAACCGCAATGCCGCAGGTGCTGAACCACAAAAGACACATCTATGGCCAGTTAAAGACCGAGATGGGCACCGTTGAGGTAACAGGCATGAAAAAGGAGGCCTTCTCTGGTGCAAGGCTTGAGGGCAGATTCCCTGAAGCAGAAGGGGAGGTAATGATAGGAAAGAGATTATCCGAAACCCTTGAGATAAAACAGGGTGATACTCTAAAGGACCTCACAGGAAAGGGTGAGTTCAGGGTTGTTGGAGTTTTTGAAAAGGGCTCTGAGGAAGACAGCATCGCTGTGATACCCCTCAGGGTTGCTCAGGAGGTGTTTCGTATAAAGGGGGCTTCATCACTACTTTTAAATGTAGATGCCCGTTACCTGAGCAGCCTTAAGAAAACTATTGAGCAGAGGTTTAAGGGCTTGAGGGTGAGAACCATAAGGCAGATAGCCCTTGCCGAGGAGAGACTTCTTGGAAAGATTGAGCTTCTTATGGTCGTGGTATCCCTGGTTGTGCTTTTTTCAGCTGTAGTTACCCTTGGTAGCACTGTAGGGGCAAACATAATTGAAAGGATGGAAGAGATTGGTCTTATGAAGGCCCTCGGAGCAAGGGCATCGGAGGTGGCAAGGTTTTTTTTATCCGAGGCAGTGCTTTTTGGTATAGGTGGCAGCCTCCTTGGCTATCCCCTTGGTGTGGGCGTGGCAGAGATGGTATCAAGGTCTGCCTTTAAGTCCTATGTTACTGTAAACCTCCTGTGGTTTCCCCTTCTTGTGGTAGTGGGCCTTGTGGTATCGGTTTCAGCCACCTATATGCCCGTTAAGAGGGCAAGCAGACTGAGACCATCCCAGATACTAAGAGGTGAAGGATGAGCATAATAAGGACTGAGTCGCTTACAAAGGATTACGAGACCGCTATAGCCCTCAGAGGGGTTGACCTTGAGATAGAAAGGGGGCAGTGGGTAAGCATTATAGGTCCCTCTGGCTCGGGCAAGACCACACTGCTTAATATCATCGGTGGTCTTGACCATCCCAGCGGTGGGAAGGTTTTTGTAAACGGAACAAACATTAACGACCTTGGAGAGGATGAGCTATCCGTCTTCAGAAGGGAAAACATGGGCTTTATCTTTCAGCAATCCCACCTAATCCCCTATCTTGATGCCACTGAGAATGTGATGCTTGCCCAGTACTTTCACAGTCTGCCTGACCGAAAGGAGGCTGAGGAGGCTCTGAGGAGGGTAGGGCTCGGACACAGGCTTACCCACAGACCATCCCAGCTTAGCGGTGGTGAGCAGCAGAGGGTCTGCATAGCCAGGGCACTTATCAACAATCCTTCCATTCTGCTTGCCGATGAGCCCACAGGAAACCTTGACAGGGCTAATACCCGTAATGTGCTTGAGCTCTTGAGGAGGCTTCATGAGGAGGAGCATTTCACTGTGGTAATGGTCACCCATGACCCCTTTGTGACCGAGTGGGCTCAGAGGGTGATAAAGATGGAGGATGGCAGGATAATCAGCGATGAGTCTGTTTCAGGCTGAGGCTTTCGGAGTAGGGCTTAAAGAGGGTGCCAAGATACTCCTTGCCCTCCTTGTGGTAAGGACCTACCTGTTAAACCAGAATAGGAAGGGGCTTTACAGGGTGGTGCTTTTTTTCCTGTTACTCTGTCTTTTCATTTCCGGAGCAAGCCTCTTTTTCCCTTCCACAACCGAGACATCGGCCATTGTGGTAAAGGCGGTTGGATACAGTTTTGGACTCTATTACCTGCTGGCCCTTGCCCTCCTTTACTCTGCCTCAAAGGGTGACATATGGGGAGGGCTGGGACCGGTAATGAAAGGGAGGGTGTTTCAGTGGTTCAGTGCATTTTTGCTTTCTGCACTCTTTGTGATACCTGACCTGTCGGGCTCATTGCTTTTTATAAAGGGACAGGCTTTGCTTAAGGAAAGCTCCATGCCCTTTGTCAGCATGGGTGCTGGCTTTGTTCTGGTGGTGTTTGCAGGATATGCCCTTTTAAAGGAGAGAGTAAGAGGGCTTACAGCCCTTTTTGAACTACCCCAGGTGGTGCTTTTTCTTGCCCTGCTGAAACTCCTTGGTGGTGGCACAGGTGGTTTTGCCGAATTAACCCTGATACCAGCAGTTCAGAAGGGTCTTATGAAGCTCATCCATGATATCGTGCATCAGACCTTTGTTACCATCATGGTGCCAGACCATCCCATACTCAAGACCACCACCTGGAACTTTATAGGGATACTCTTTGGTGAGAGGATTGCTCTGTGGCTATCCCTGGTTGTTCTTTTTGTGCCCCTTCTGGCCTTTGTCTTAAGCTATCTGAATGCTCCAGTGGAGGTTCCATCAACAATTGAGCCTGCTTCAAGGAGGAGAAAATACAAAAAAGAGGTGAAAACCCGACGGCTTATGAGGGCTGTGCCTGTATTTGTCTTCATGCTCTTTCTGCTGATTAACTGGTTTTCCCAGAGGGGAGAGGCAATAAGCAGGCTTTACAACCCCGAGCCAAGGCCGGTGGTTGCTGAAAAGGGCAGGGTAGTTATTCCCATAAGTGCCCCTGATGAAGACCTCCGAGATGGCGCACTGCATAAGTACACGGTGGAGATAGAGGGGCAGAGCATAAGGTTTTTGATTGTCAAAAGAGAGGACGGTAGCCTGTCAGTCTGTCTTGATGCCTGTGAGATATGTCCTCCTGAAGGCTATGCCCAGGGTGAGGGACATCTGGTGTGTCTTTACTGCAGAACACCCATTAACATCCAGAGTCTGGGAAAGGCTGGTGGCTGTAATCCCATCCCACTGAAGGCACTGGTCACTGACAGAGATATACAGATAGAGACCTCGGAGCTTCTGAAAAAGTGGCAACAGGTAAAGACCAGACAGTCAAGGAATATTTTAGAAAGATGAGCATACTAAAGGGGATTTACAGGTTTTTCAGTTCCTGGAGGCTAACCTTCTGGATGGTGGCCCTCTTTATACTCTACTATCTGACCGTGGCTGTATGGTCAGAGGAGGCCTTTGCAAGGTTTATCGGGATGCTTTCAGAAAACAGCACTGTAAAGGCCCTCTATCTGGTTTTTCTTTTAAATGTGACCTTGAGGCTTTCAGGCTCTTTGTGGACAATGAGAAAAAGACCGATGAGGCTTGTGCTGAGCCTGCCCTTTTATGCTGGTGTGGTGCTTTTTCTGTTTTCCTCCTTTATGAGTGTAAATGTAAGGCAGCTTCAGTGGGTTCTGCTCGGTGAGGGCCAGGTCCTTAAACTTCCCTGGGAAAGGGAAGCCTTCAGGGTGGTGAAGGTTGAGTCAGCCCTCAAGAGGGACCTTCTCAGGATGGATGACTCCTCAATCTTTGACTATGAGCCCTATATAACCCTTCAGGACCGAGGCGGAAGGCTCCACAGGGTGGGTGCCTTTCCACCAAAAAGGGTTGGTGCATCCTACATGCATGTGCTCAACTTTGGCCTCGCCCCAGGGGTGGAGTTCATCAGAGATAAAGAGGTGCTCCTCAGTGGACAGGTTGCCCTGAGGCTCATACCCTTTGGGTCAGTGGATTCCTTCCA
The DNA here is from genome assembly GCA_964539375.1 of uncultured Nitrospirota bacterium. GTDB lineage: Bacteria > Nitrospirota > Thermodesulfovibrionia > Thermodesulfovibrionales > JdFR-85 > JAADIE01. The sequence continues at coordinate 8,415 of CAZIIE010000036.1, forward strand.
GCTTGGACAGTTCAACTACAAGGTCTATATCCACATCATACCAAACAGGATAATAAGAAGGGGAAAGGAGGTGGCAAGAAGCTACGATATCACCTCTCCCCTCTATCAGGTAGAGGTGATAAAGGGAGAGAAGACCCTTTTTGAGGGCACAACTGACAGGGAGATAAACTTTGATGGCTATAGGCTTAGGTTTTACTCACCCTCCTACTGGATAATGCTGGAGGCTGCAAGGGACCCCTTCTACATACCCTTTATAGTTTCCCTGTTTCTGGTCCTCGGTGGTGGTATATTCTATTTGATAGGTTTAATGCTGTAGGAGTTAGAGCTTAATATTGTAGGTTTTTTTAAGCTCGGTCAGTTTTTTGTGGATATTAAGGAGCAGTTCCTTTTTTGTCTCCAGGGGGCATTCCCTTTCCTTTTCTATCCTGTAGATAAGCTCTGAAAGGCCTGAAAGCACCTCGTGATAAAACTCATCACTGAATTTTCTCAGCCTCTCATGCTCCTCAATCAGCCTGTTTACCTCCTTTATAAAGGAACGGATATAGATGTCGTCCTTTTCCCTTATCTTCAGCCTTCTGGAGTAGTCCCCTGCAATTATCAATCTGAGCTCTGTCTTTAACCTTTCAAAGGGGCCAATCAGACGATGGGAGAATACAGAGGTCATAACAAAGCATATCAGTGCATAGCCTAAAAGGATAATTGAAAAGGTTACCAGATTGGGTTCCAATTGACCGCTTATCTTGTTTGCAAAAAAGAAAAAGAGCCCCACCGAGAGGAAGGACCACAAAACCATCAGAGCAACAGAGTATCTCAACTCCCTGGAGATGTAGTACCGCTGTCTCAGCTTTTTGCTTTTCATGCTTAATTATAGCTGAAAGGGCAGGCTAAAAGGATGATTTAAATCACAGAATAAATTTGACAGGAAGTCAATAGCAGGATAAAATCTCTGGATGGCAAGGGGAAAACCCCTCGCCCCCTCGAGGTGTTTTCTCTTATTGGCAAATATCATACCTAAACAGCATGTCCGTTTCAATAGGATAAGTTTGGAAAAATTTGTAGGAATATTCTTACAATCAGTTTATGAGGTTATTTTTGATGGCGTAGTGGATTATTTCGGCGTTGTTGCGGAGGCCCATCTTTTCAAGGATTCTTGCCCTGTAGGTGCTTACGGTTTTAACGCTCAGGGCAAGTTTGTCGGCAATCTCAGAAAGGCTCATCCCCGAGGCAATCATGCTGAAGACCTGATATTCCCTGTCAGAGAGCCTTTCATGGGGGAGTCTTTCTCCTCCTGAGACCAGTTCAACAGCCAGCCTTTCAGCAAGGCTTTCACTTATAAATTTCCCACCGGCAAGTATCTTGTCTATTGCCTTGAAAAGAAGCTCGGGGGCACTGTCCTTTCCGAGGTAACCCGATGCACCGGCCCTTAGCACCCTGATGGCATACTGCCTTTCGGGATACATGCTCAGTATCAGCACGGGAAGTTCAGGATGGCTGTATTTAATCTGTTTAAGGGCATCAAGCCCGTTAAGTCCTGGCATGGATATGTCAAGTATCAGGAGGTCATAGCTTCGGGAGTTTATCTTTTTAAGTGCCTCGTGTCCATCGGAGGCCTCATCAACCTCGTAGCAGTTTCCTCTATCGGTTAGAATCTGCTTTATCCCCTCTCTGACTATGGTATGGTCATCGGCTATGAGTATCCTTTTAACTTCCACTGCTCAGAATCTCCTTAACTTTGCCCGAGTCTTCTTTAATTATATCCTGAAGGGGTAGTTCAATCATTATTAATGTGCCCTTTCCGCTTTTTCCCTCAATCATCACTGTGCCACCAAGCTCCCTGATTCGTTCCTTTATGCCCAGGATTCCAAAGGAGTCAGGGGCTTCTATCTCCTCTCTTCTGATGCCTATTCCGTTGTCCCTTATCCCCATCAGGAGACCCCTTTGTTTCAGGGTCAGGTTGACTTCAACCTCGGTTGCCTTTGAGTGGCGTGCCACATTGGTAAGTGCCTCCTGTAACACCCTGAACAGGCTAAGGGAAACCTGCTGGGGTAGCTCAATGCTGGATGGGCTGGCTCTGAAGTGGCAGATAATCCCGGTTCGCTCCTCATACTCCTCAATATACCATTCCATTGCAGCCACAATACCGAGGTGGTCTAATACAGAAGGTCTTAACTCCATGGATAACCTTTTTACGGTGTTAAGGGTTGAGTTTATCAAACCGAGGGTCTTGTTAATAGGGCGTAACAGAGCCTGGGGATTGTCAAGCCTGTTTAAAAGGGAGCTAATCTCAATCTTTACTGCTGTAAGTAGCTGACCGAGTTCGTCGTGTATCTCCCTGGCAATCCTTGCCCTTTCCTCCTCCCTTACCTTCTGAAGATGAAGGGTCAGCTTTCTCAGTTTCTGCTCAGACTGTTTTAGCCTCTCTTCCTGCTTCAGACGTCTGGTTATGTCTCTAATGGAGACAATGCATTTGTGCCTGTTCTTAACAGTGTATATCCCGATACTAACCTCTCCAGCAAATACAGAGCCATCCTTTCTTCGGAACAACCTCTTTGGTATGCTTAGTAATCGGAGCCTTTCTTTTCTCAGTCGGGTGATGGTTTCCTTTGTCTTTTCAGGCTCTGCTGATAGCTCAAGGATTGACATTGCCTTCAGTTCTTCCGCAGTGTATCCGAAAAGCATCTCAGAGGCATAATTTGCATCCTCAATGCTCTCTGAAGCCTCATCAAAGAGAAGGATTGCATCAGAGGCATAACGGAAAAGGAGCCTGTACTGCTGCTCACTTGCTGCGAGCCTTTCCTCAAGCAGCTTCTTTTCGGTTATATCAGTTATGTTTATGTATATGTTACCCCCTTCTGCATCCTGAAGAAGTCGCCAGTAAAGCCATTTTAACTGACCCTCTGGGGTTCTGTAGGGTGTTATTGAATAGAGGGTGCGTTGATTTTTAAGCCCCTCAAGCATATCCTTCAGGTTAAGGCCAAACTCCTTGAGGCTTTTCCCCCTTATGAAGTCTTCCTTAAGGCCGAAGACATCCCTTACCGCCCTGTTTGCAATCATTACCTTACCCTCAGGATTTGCAAGGCAGAGGACATTGGGGTTTAGCTCAAAGATTTTCTGTATCTGTTCCTCCTTTGCAGAGAGTTTTCTTCTAAGCTCATTCCAGTAGATACCGATAAAGGAGGGCACAGCCCATATATGAAGATTGTGTCTTATGGGGTTAAAGACCTCTTTATATTCCTCTTTGAGGTAGAGATTGAAAATCATCAAAAACTCATCAAGAAACAACAGGGTGATACCTATTATTAAAAGGGTGGGAGGCTTTCTTTTTTGCCCTCTGTAGGTAGTTGTTACAATTAGTGCAAATAAAAGAAGCACTGCTCCAGTAATCCTGTAAAGCATATCACCCCAGAAGGCTCCAAACTTTAGCTCAGGATGGAGGCTTATAAACCGAGCCCAGGTGGGCGCTGTAACCAGATAAAGGCCTGTTGAGGCACTGACACCTGCATAAAGGTAGTACCGCCAGAGACCTTTTATCTCTGTAAAGTGTTTACAGAAGGCATAACTTACCAGAGTGGATGAAAGAAGAATCAGGCTGTGCTCAACCGGTGGAAACAGGGGGTGAACACTCTCATGGCTTACATAGCCCTTTGCAACGGAGAAGGAGATGGAAAACATGAAAAGCTCCCTTACAAGCCCGATAAGGGCAGCAATGGCGATTATGCGGTCTCTTCCAAGTCTGAACTTTAGCCACTGGTTGGCAGATGTGTAAAGCAGGAGAGCCCAGAAAAAAGAAGGCAGTAAGAAACGCACTATTTCCTCTTCGGGAACCCCTCTTCCGCCCCCAAATGATGCAAGGATATCCAGTATGTTCTGCAGTGCTGAAGACATGCCCACTATATTTTATAGCATTTTTGATATTTTTTAAAAATCCTTTGCAAGAAAATTCCTACAAAAAAATCAGCCCCTTTTGGATAGACAGGGGATAACTAATTTTTTAAAAATAATAAAGAAAGGGGGCTGGGTTATGGGCATAGATGAATCACTTTTAAAGGGTAATGACAGTTCAATGGAGGGGAAGATAAAGAGGGGTTGTCCCTTTTTCCTTAAGAGGGACAAGTACAATATCTGCTCTGCAGGGATGCTTCCCTATGTCCCTTCCTTTTTCAAGGTTGAAAACTACTGTAAGACCGATGGTTACAGTGAGTGTGTCATCTACGGTATAGAATCAGGCCATAAAAAGATATAGGTTCCCTTCCTTTTTAGTCCAGAAAAAAGCAGGAAAACTTCCAAAATTTTCCTTGACTGTTAGTATTTTTGGAGTTATAATTGTCACAAAGGCGAATTTCTCAAAGGGGCTTCGCCCCTTTGGAACCCCGATAG
>CAZIIE010000037.1:0-12394 GCA_964539375.1 uncultured Nitrospirota bacterium
AAACCGCTGTAGGGTAACCCCCTACCGTGGGTTCGAATCCCACCCCCTCCGCCAGCCTCAAATAGATCTATCTGTACATATTTTCCGCGTTCATTGAGCTCCTTACAAGTGGAGAGGCGGCAACATAACGAAAACCCATCCTGTAACCCTCTTCTCTGTATTTATCAAATAGCTCTGGATGGATGTATTCAACCACAGGTAGCTTATCCCTTCCTGGCTGCAGATACTGACCAATGGTGAGTATCTCACAGCCCACAGCCCTCAAATCCCTCATTACCTCTAAAACCTCCTCAAAACTCTCCCCGAGGCCCACCATAAGACCTGATTTTGTTGGTATCTGAGGGTTTATCTCCTTGGCCATCTTCAGCACAGAAAGGGAACGCCCATAATCAGCCTGGGGTCTAACCTTTTTATAGAGCCCTGGCACAGTCTCCACATTATGATTAAAAACATCAGGACCTGCGTCAATTACAATCTTCAGGGCATCCCTGTTTCCTTTAAAATCTGGGGTGAGAACCTCCACCTTTGCCTCGGGAAGTAGGCCTTTGACCGCCTTGATGGTCAGGGCAAACTGCTCTGCACCTCCATCAGGCAGGTCATCCCTTGTAACCGATGTGATTACCACAAATCTAAGCCCCATATCCCTTGCGGCTCTTGCAACCCTTACAGGCTCAGTGGGGTCAACAGGCATAGGCACTGCCCTTTTAACAGCACAGAATCCACAGTCTCTTGTGCAACGGTCACCCAAAATCATGAAGGTGGCCGTTGGCTTTGAAAAACACTCGCCCCTGTTTGGACACCTCGCCTCCTCACATACAGTGGAAAGTCCATAACGACGAAGCAGATGTTTTGTCTGGTGTTTACCGATGATGTCCTTTGTTTTGAGCCAGGGGGGAAGTTTCATGGGTGGGTTAAGGAGGGTTTATTAAAGGTGCCTGCCCGAGGGCAGGCACCAGTTGTTATCAATCCATCTTTACAACATTGGTTGCTTTAGGACCCTTTTCACCGTCAACGATATCAAAGGTCACCTTCTGTCCCTCTGCAAGGGTCTTAAACCCTGAGCCCTGGATTGAGGTGTAATGAACGAAGACATCCTGACCGTCATCACGCTGGATGAAGCCATAACCCTTCGTCTCATTAAACCACTTCACTGTTCCTTCATACGACATACTGCAAAAGCCTCCTTTCAAATACTGAACCTGAAAAATTGCAGGTCTCCCTCTTTTATACTCCTTTGTAAGGTTAAATGTCAAGGAAAAAATGGCGGGAAACTGGTAGAAGAAAAAAAGGGCCCGTATGATGATTGCACTATTGAAAATATCTCGGGCCCCTTTAAAACCTGTTTTCTATGAAAATGCGATTGAATTATTTCTTCCTCTTACCTGCCACAGCCTCCTTAAGTCCCTTACCAGCTTTGAATTTTGGCACCTTTCTGGCCTTAATCTTGATGGTTTCTCCTGTCTGTGGATTCCTCCCCTTTCTTGCCTTCTGCTTAGCCACTGAAAAGGTTCCGAAACCGATAAGTGTTACAGTGTCACCCTTTTTCAGCGCCTTTGTGATTGTGTCGAACACTGCGTTGACAGCCTTGGTTGCCTCCGCCTTGGATGAGCCTGTGGCTGATGCCACACTCTCAATAAGCTCTGCTTTGTTCATAGGCATCCTCCTTTTTGATTTTTTTATTGCTTAAAATTTTACATATTTTTTAGAAATAATGCAATAATTTTTTTCAGGATAGCATAAAAAACAAGGCATCCCGATACATTTGGTGGTTTAATCTGTTAAAATAAAGGCATGCTGAAGGATATAAAACCTCTGATACCAGAACTTATAAACATGGTTAAAGAAGCCTCTTCAGAGATACTGAGGGTCTATGAAGGTGACTTTAATGTAAATTACAAAGATGACAGAAGCCCCCTTACCGAGGCAGACAGGCGGTCCCATCGCATAATTTCCAGCACCCTTAGGAACCTCACCCCAGAAACACCTGTACTCAGTGAGGAAGGCTCCAATATTGAGTATTCTGAACGCAGCAGATGGAAGGAGTTCTGGCTGGTTGACCCCCTTGATGGGACAAAGGAGTTTATAAAGCGAAATGGTGAGTTCACTGTGAACATTGCCCTTATCCAGGAAAACAGACCTGTATTTGGAATAATATCCATTCCTGTCAAGGGCCTTATCTACTATGGAGGTACCCTTGCTGGTGGAATATTCAGATACAGCCTGAAGGAAGAAAAAGCTGATTACCTGGACAACCAATACAGAATAGAGCCTGACAGGACTGAAAAACATACAGGACTCAGGGTGGTTGGTAGCCGCTCCCATGGCTCAGAAAGGCTCAGGGGTTTTATTGAGAGACTTAAGGAACAGTACAAAAACCTCTCCTTTGTAAGTGCTGGGAGTGCCCTGAAGTTCTGCCTTGTGGCAGAAGGAAAGGCAGACCTTTATCCCCGTTTTGCTCCGACCATGGAGTGGGACACAGCAGCAGGCCAGGCGATTCTTCGGTCAGCAGGGATTAAGGTCTTGAGGGCTGACAACCTCAGTGAGCTAACCTACAATAAGGAATCCCTTAAAAACCCTGACTTTATTGTGGCCAGAAAAGGGGTCCTGGAAAGCATCACCTCTTTCGTTCACGAATATAAATCCTGACAGGCGTCCCCTTAAATCCAAAGACCTCTCTTAGTCTCTTCTCCATGTAACGGATGTATTCCCTTTTAAAGGCCTCAGGATAGTTTACAAAAAAAACAAAGACAGGAGGGGCAGTATCGGTCTGGGTGGCATAGAACACCTTGACCCTTTTTCCACGGTGGGTTGGCAGGTTTTCAGAAAGGGAGTCTTTGAACCTGTTAAGCTCAGCAGTTGGTATTCGTTTGTTTCTCTCGGCTATTATCTCGTCCACAAGGGGAAAGAGCTTGGTGGTTCTCTTTCTGTTAAGACCTGATAGGGTTATCACAGGGGCGTAGCTAATAAAACTCAGCTTCCACTGCAATTGTCTTTTCAGTTCCTGAAGCCTCCTGTCAGGCTCTTCTACCAGGTCCCATTTGTTAAAGGCAAGGATGATGCCCTTTCCATATCGGTCTATCAGGCTTGCTATCTTCTGGTCCTGCTCTGTAATCCCCTCAAGGGCATCAATCAGGAGCACCACCACATCGGCACGGTCAATGGAACGGACTGCCCTGACAACCATGTAACGCTCAAGACTGTAGGATACCCTTGCCTTCCTCCTCAGACCAGCAGTGTCAACCAGTATGTACTTTCTTCCATAGTACTTACAGACCGTGTCCACCGCATCCCTGGTGGTGCCAGGCCTGTCACTTACAATCATCCTCTCCCTGCCTGAAAGGGCATTAACCAGGGTTGATTTACCCACATTGGGTTTACCAACAATGGCAATCCTTGGAAGGGACTCCTCTTCTGGTTTCTGCTCTGCCTGTTCAGGGAAAAGGCTAATAAGGCGGTCCATAAAGTCATCAAACCCATAACCGGTGGCTGCAGAAAGGGGCATGAGCTCTTCAATGCCCAGACTGTAAAAGTCATAAAGCAGTTCAAGCCCTCTGGGGCTGTCTATCTTGTTAACACCAAATATTACCGGCTTATTATAGGGTCTTATCAGCTCAACTACTTCGCGGTCAAGCTCGGTTACACCCTCCTTTGCATCAAACAAAAGCACTATAACATCTGCTTCCTCTACTGCAAAAAGGGACTGTTCCCTTGTCTGACGGGTTATGTCATCCTCTGGCTCGGGATAGATACCTCCTGTGTCAACCACAATGAACTCCCTGTCATCCCAGGATGCCTCACGGTATATCCTGTCTCTTGTGACACCAGGGACATCCTCTACTATTGCCTCTCGAGCCCTTACTATCCTGTTAAAGAGGGTTGATTTCCCTACATTGGGCCTTCCAATTATTGCTACCAGCGGCTTTCCCATAGGTTGTAATTATACCATAACCAAAGCCAATCAACTTTTCCCGTTAAGGGCCGAATGTTCATAAATATCCTTAAAGGTGTGTCAAATTTATCAACAATTGCGTGATATCACCCACATAAATCCAGATTTTTAGAAAAAAACCCCTGTTTTTTGATGATTTCTTAGGTTTTTCTACAGGCACAGGATTTGCAAACCTGCAAACAAGGAGTGAACCCTTAATGCCGCTTAAGACAAAGATTATAACGGTCATCTGCCTTGTCGTAATACTTACCCTTGGTGTGTCCACAGCCCTGCTGGTTAAGGTTCAACAGGAAAAGCTGATGGAGGGAAAGCTTGATGATGCCAGGATGATAAGCTCTCTGATTGAAAGGAGCATCACCTCAGCAATGAAAAGCGGCAAGAGCGATGAGGTTCAGAGCATAATTGAAAACATCGGGCAGGGTGAGGACATAACCACGCTGAGGATACTTGCCAAGGATGGCAGGATACTCAAGTCAAAGAACCCGAAAGAGATAGGGGCACGCTCAAGGGATTTCGTCTCCTTTGGATTTGAAAACCTCACAAGGCCCTTTTTTGTTAACGGACAGGTTTACAACTACAGAATGATTAAGAACCAGAAAGCCTGCTACGGCTGCCACAGCAGCACCGAAAAGATAAACGGCATCATTGAGCTAAAGATAGACACATCAAAGTACACTGCAACGGTGACATCCCTGAAGAGGTTTCTCCTCATCGTTAACATACTTGCGGTGGTGGTAATTGCAGGGGTCCTGAGTTTAATGCTTTCGTCCTTTGTCCTTAAACCAATTGGTGGTCTTTTAACTACCATGAGAAAGGTTGAGAGGGGCAACTGGGATGCCAAGGCATCAATTCAAAGCGGTGATGAGCTTGGCAATCTTGCCCTTTCTTTTAATAACATGGTCTCAAAGCTGAAGGACCTTCATGAAAAAACGGTCCAGAAGGAAAGGGAGCTCTCAAAGGTTAAGACCGACCTTGAGCACAAACAACAGCTTGAACTGCTAAACAGTCAGCTTGAATACAAGGTTAAGGAGGTTGAAACCGCCAACAAGGCAATACTGGTGCTTTCAAAGGAGATAAAGAGCAAAAACAAACAGCTAACCAACATGGTTGAAAGACTTAAAAGGATTAACGAGATTGGCAGGATGTTAAACAGCATAGTTGAATCAGAAGAGCTGGTAAAGCTCATTGTAAAGACCACTGCTGAACTGCTGAATGTCCAAAAAGGAGCAATTCACATTAACGACGAAAGACAGAACAAGCTAACACTGCATTACCAGAGGGGTAAGGGCATTAGAAGCTATAATGACATAACCATAGAGTTTAAAAATATGTATGTTGACCTGCTTAACAAGGGAAGGCCTATACTTATCAGGGAAAACGGTGGCAAAGAGATTCAGGCAATGGCTGTGCCTCTTAAGATGAGGGGAAAGGTGGTTGGTGCAATTTATGTGGAGCAGAAAAACGATGGTGGCTCCTTTTCTGATGAGGAGCTGGAGATACTGTCCACCCTCTCTAACCAGGTGATGGCTGCCATTGAAAATGCCTGGCTTTATGAAAAACTCAAGACCAACTATTTCTCAACTATACAGGCCCTTGTCAACGCCCTTGAGGCCAACGACCGCTACACCAAGGGTCACTCCGAAAGAGTCAGGATACTTGCCACCGAACTTGGCAGACACATCGGCCTTGACTACAAGGAGATTGAGGTCTTAGAACATGCCGCAATACTTCATGACATCGGAAAGATAGGAATAGACTCAAATATACTCAAAAAGGATGGAGAACTCACCCATACCGAGTATAGCCTGATAAAGGCCCATCCTCTAATTGGCGAGGAGATACTGGGCCCTGTGGATACCCTTGAGGCTGTTAGGACAACCATTATACAACATCACGAGCGTTATGATGGTAAGGGCTATCCCTACGGTCTTGCAGGTGAGGAAATCTCTCTTAAGGCCCGTATCCTTGCAGTTGTGGACACCTTTGATGCCATGCTTACCGACAGACCCTACAGAAAGGCCCTGCCCTTTCCAAAGGTCATATCCGAACTAAGAACAGGTGCAGGAACCCAGTTTGACCCCTTTGTGGTTGAATCCTTCATAGATATGATTAACAAAAGAGGTGATGCCTTCCTGCACGAGGTTGGCTACAGTCTTACCCTCACCTATGAAAATTAGGTCTTAAGCTCAAAGACAAAGTCTATCTCCACAGGAGAGTTAAGGGGAAGCACATATACACCTACTGCCACCCTTGTATGAACCCCCCTTTTGCCAAAGACATCCTTCAGTAGCTCAGAGGCACTGTTTAATACCCTGGGCTGGTCATAAAAATCCTCTGAGGAGGCCACATATCCATTAAGCCTTACACACTGGTTTATACTGTTTAGGCCCACCTCAGCATGAAGCAGAGAGAGGGCATTTAACACTATCTGGCGAGAGGCTTTCTGAGCCTCTTCAAGGCTAACCTTTTCTGGGACTCTACCCTCATAAAGGAGTCTGCCCCTGTAAAAGGGCAGAATACCGCTAAGATAAAGTAGGTTACCTGTTCTTAACAGGGCTGTGTAAGAGCCCACAGGCCTGACAGGCTCAGGAAGCTCTATTTCAAGCTCTTCAAGTCTGCTGTAGACATCCATGACTGATATTTTAGCCTAAAGCTTCCTCTTTTCTCCATTTCCAGAGTTGAAGCCCCTGGGGAGGGTCTGAACAGCCTTTTGGCTGGAATAAACAGAGGAGAGCTTTTCAACCTCTGAGGTATGGGGAGGTTCCTGGCCTTCTCCTTTAAGGTTAAACCAGCTGATTGACTCTTTAAGGTCAAGGGACAGTTTTTTCAGATCTCCAATGGCTATTTTAATCTGCTCAAGGGCATCCTGTGAGCTAAGGGCTATAGAGCTAATCCTTTCCAGATTGGTTGTTATCTGCTCTGTTGAGGCAGACTGCTCTTCAATGGCGGTTGCGATAGCCTCTACCTCTTTGTAGCAGAGCTCTGAAGCATTGATAATCTCGTTAATGCTCCCCTTGATCTCCTCAGAAAGCTCAAAACCGCTCTTTACCTTTTCCATTCCCATCCTCATCTGCTCCTCTGACCTTGCCACATCTCTCTGTATATTACCTATCATCTCGGATATCTTCTTGGTTGCAGAGGTGGTTCGCTCAGCCAGCTTTCGTATCTCATCAGCCACCACTGCAAAGCCCTTTCCACTTTCGCCAGCCCTTGCTGCCTCAATGGCTGCGTTCAGGGCAAGCAGGTTGGTCTGCTCAGCTATGTCGTTAATAACAGCTGTTATCTCACCGATATTACTTGACCCCTTGCCAAGCACTTCAATCGTGTCAGATAGACTCTTTATATGCTCGGTAATCTCTGAAAAGGTCTGGTAGGTGTTTGAGGCTATCTGGTCACCCCTTTGAGCTGCCTCAACCGCTAATCTGGCAGACTGGGATGCGTTTTGTGCGTTCTTTGATATCTCCACGATACTCTGAGAAATCTCCGTGCCCGCAGCAGCCACCTGTTCAATCTGGTTTGTCTGCTCCTGAATACCTGAAAAAATCTGTTCTGCTGCAGTTGAGGTCTGCTCGGTATTGCTTGCCATGAGGAGTGAGCCCTGGTTTATGCGGTTTACAACCTGCGAGAGCCTTTCAACCATGCTGTTGAACTCATCTGCCATCTCACCAAACTCATCATCACTGACCTTTCTGACCCTGAAGTCAAGCCTCCCCTCTGCCAGGTTCTTAATGCCCCTTTTCATCTGTTCAAAACCCATAAGCATCTTTCTTGTTAACAGGTAGGCATAGGCAAAGGCAATTGAAACGCCAAAGAATGCAATGACAACTACAAGCAGTCTTGCCCTGCCCCTCATCTTATCAAGCACAGCCATGCCAGACTGGTAATCCCTCCCTGCCTCTTCAACCATCCTCTGTAGCACCGCCATAAAGGGACGGTCCACACCCTTTATAGTTCTGTCAATCTGCCTGATATCTGTGGTGGTCTTCTTTGCCTCCTCGAAATTTGAAAGGCCTTTCTTGTATTGCCTCAGCCTTTCTGTTGCCTCAGAAAGTAACTCCCTGTCTTTGGTGCTTTCTAAGAGCCTTTCATAACCCTTCAGGGCCCTTTCAATATTCTCCACATGCTGCTTCCAAGCCTCTCTGTATTTGCTATCACCCCTGATGAGATAGTTTTTAAATTCGTGCACTGCATACTGTAGCTCCACCTCCGCCCTTAGAGCTAAAGTCTCTCTGCCATGGGTATACTCACCAAGATGGTCATAGCCATCAGCTATGTTTGCAAGGTTTTTAAAGGTAATAAAGGTGATAAGTAAAAATAAAAGGGTGATACCTCCAATCAGTATGCCAAGCTTTACTGAAAGTCTCAGTTTCATCCTATCCCTCCTAAAGGATTATTCCAAATATTAATAGAATCATTTACCCACATAGCCTTTCCGCCCATATATACTTATCGGAAAAAAGGAGAAATACTTTAGCGATTCAGATATTTTTTGATTGGATGATTTTCTTTCAGGCAGGCCTTCAGGTGCGGTATTCAGCGTTTATGCGGATGTATTCCTCGGTAAGGTCACAGGTATAGACCCTTGAACTCTCCTTACCCTCTCCGAGGGAGATATGGATAACAACCTCCTCATTTTCCTCCATGGAGCGGCCTGCCTCGTCATCTCTGCCAGTTGAAAGGCCGCCCTTTACCACCTCTACATTGTTTATCATTATCTTCACCCTTTCCTGTCTGAACCTGGCACCTGAGCGACCGAGGGCTGCCATGATCCTGCCCCAGTTTGCATCCCTTCCGTAAACAGCTGTCTTAACAAGGGGTGAGTTTGCAATACAGAGGGCTGCCCTTTTAGCATCTGCCCTTGTCTTTGCTTCTTGAACGAGGATTGTGACAAGCCTGGTTGCACCCTCACCATCAGAGGCAATCATCCTTGAAAGGCTATCAAGCACCTCGTAAAGGGCATCTCTAAACTGTCTGTAATATCTTTTTCCAATGGATGCTGCACCAGAGGCAGCGTTAGCCATAATCAACACTGTATCGTTGGTGCTCATGTCACCATCTACGGTAATACAGTTAAAGGTATCATCCACAACCTCCTTTAAGGCTGCTTTCAGGGTTTCAGGTGAAAGAGCTGCATCGGTCAGTACGAAGGAAAGCATTGTGGCCATCTGAGGGGCAATCATGCCAGCGCCCTTTGCCACACCCGAAAGGGTTACATCGGTCTTTCCAACCCTGAATCTGGTGCTATAATACTTTTCAAAGGTGTCGGTCGTCATAATTGCCCTTGCGATTGCCTTCAGCCCCTCGCTCTTAAGCCCATCTGTCAGTTCAGAAAGGGCATTCCGCATCCTATCAACCGGAAGGGGTGTTCCTATTACACCGGTTGATGCAAGTAGAACCTCACCCTCCCTGATGTTAAGCCTCCGTGAAAGCTCCCTTGACAGTAAAAGGGCATCCCTGAAGCCCTGCTCACCTGTGCAGGCATTGGCATTGCCACTGTTTACCAGTATTGCCCTACCGGTGCCCCTCTGAAGTCGCCTTCTGGTTATCACCACAGGAGCAGCCTTGACCCTGTTACGGGTGAAGACCCCTGCTACAGCGGCAGGTCTTTCAGAAAAAATAAGCCCCATATCATCCCGTCCCTGGTACTTTATGCCAGCTCTTGCGGTGGAAAAAAGGTATCCCCTGGGTATCAAGAGCTCACTCTTTTTTAAAGGCATCGGGCAGCAACTCCTCAATGTTGAATTTCTTAATACCCCTTCGGCTTGCAAGGTAAATCTCAGCCTGAGGGGCAAACTCTGCAATGAGCTGTCGGCAAGCACCACAGGGCATACAGTACTGACCCTTTGAAGACCTTATCATTATAGCTCTTATGTTTTTCTTTCCCTCAGAAAGGGCCTTCACAATCGCAACCCTTTCAGCACAGATACTGAGCATCAATGAGGGGTTTTCAATGTTACATCCGGTAAATACTGTGCCGTCATCGGTAAGAAGGGCAACCCCCACCCTGAAGCCCGAATAGGGTGCTATCGCCCTTTTCAGTGCCCCTGAAGAGGCATCAAGCAGTTTCTGAACCAAAGCCTGATGACCTTTCAATAGATATCCTCCTTTTTAAAAATCCTAATTTCTAAATTCTAAATCCTAAACAATTACAATTTCTCAATTTTTCAAATAAAATGTCTTCCTTAATGTGTTTAGAGTTTAGATATCAGTGTTTAGAGTTTTTCTTTACTATATCCTTCACCAATTAACCCCTTCACCACTACACCAATACACCACTACACCAATACACTAATACACTAATACACTAATAATAAAGTATATCAAGCAGGTCAGAGTAGTCCTGCTCCACATCAGGGTCTGTTGCCCTTAGTTTCATCTCCTTGAAAAACTCCTCGGCCTTCTGCTTGTTACCACGCAGGTTTGGGTCAAGCTTTATAGCTTTTTCAAGGGCATCGGCAGCATCACCGTAACGCTTGAGCATATTGTAACTGAGGGCAATCCCGTAGTAAGGGAGGTGGAAATCTGGTCTTCTTGTGATAGCTGACTTGTAAGCCCTCAGGGCATCCTTATACCTGCCCTGACGGTAATAGACATTGCCCATATTGTAGTAGGGCTTTTCAGGGTTGAGATAAAGGGGGTTTTTCAGGGCAAGTTTAAACTCTTTGACCGCCTCGTCCCATCGTCTCTGGGCTGTTAAGACAACGCCAAGGGCATTGTGAGCCTCTGAGTAATCAGGGTCAAGGGCCAGTGCCTTGAGCAGGGCATCCTCAGCTGCCCTGTTGTCGTTAAACCTCCTGTATATAAGGCCAAGCAGGTAATAGGCCCTTTTGTTTTTTGGGTCAATCCTGATGGTCTTCTGAAGCTCAACAAAGGCATCCTGAACCCTGGCAGACTGAAGATGGGACAGGGCAAGCTGGTAGTGGGCATCTGCCTCTTTTTTAATGTCCCTCTTTTCTGAAGAGG
Source organism: uncultured Nitrospirota bacterium (assembly GCA_964539375.1). GTDB lineage: Bacteria > Nitrospirota > Thermodesulfovibrionia > Thermodesulfovibrionales > JdFR-85 > JAADIE01. The sequence continues at coordinate 10,913 of CAZIIE010000037.1, forward strand.
CACAGCCCGATATTATCATAACAACAGTGGCTATGAGTATAAAGAGAAAGCCCTTGTATCTATTGGTTCTCAAACTCTGACCGCCTTTTCTTAAGAAGCTCAATAATGCTTTCAAAGGACTCCTGAAAAAGCCTCACACCTTCTCTTTCAAGCTCCTCGGTTACCTCTCTTATGCTGATTCCCAGACTTTCCACATCCCTGATAACCGCCTTTGCCCCTTCGGGGTCTCGGTCAATGGTGCGTTCAGCTCTACCGTGGTCTTTAAAGGCTCTCCATGTGGCATCAGGCATGGTATTTATGGTGCCTGGCCCGATCAGCTCCTGCACATAGAGTATGTCACTGTAGGCAGGGTTTTTTGTGCTTGTGCTACCAAAAAGTAGACGCTGAATCCTTGCACCCTTTGTCTTAAGTTTAAAAAAGGTCTCCGAAGCAAAGTCCTTTTTAAATAGGTCATAGGCTATCTGGGCATTGGCAACAGCTGTTTTACCCTTAAGAGACAGAGCCTTTTCACGGGTTGCCTCATCATCGGCATTCTGGGCTATCTCATCAAGCAACCTGTCAGTTAGGGTATCAACCCTGCTTACAAAGAAACTTGCCACCGAGGCCACCGAGGATATGTCCTGACCGTCCTTCAGCCTCCTGTTAAGACCGTTCAGGTATGCCCTTATCACCTCATCGTAGCGCTCCACTGAAAACAGCAGGGTAACATTCACATTTACCCCCCTTCTTATAAGCTCCTCAATAGCTGGTAGTCCCTCCCTTGTAGCAGGCACCTTAATCATAAGGTTTGGACGGTTAATTCTCTGGAAAAGCTCGGTTGCTTCCTCAATGGTTCCTGCTGTATCATAGGCAAGGTTGGGGTCAACCTCAATGCTCACATAACCATCATCCCCTTCTGTTTCCCTGTAAACAGGCATCAGCAAGTCACAGGCATCGGTTATGTCCTTTATGGCAAGCTCAAAAAAGAGTTCCTTTTCTGATATGTCAGACCTTTCTTTCAGGAGCTCACCTAACTGTTTATCATAGGAGTTTCCTGAACTGATTGCCTTCTGAAAGATGGAAGGATTAGATGTAACACCCCTTAGCCCTTCCTCCTTGATCATCCGTTCAAGCTCACCAGAGTGGATAATATCCCTGCTGATGTTGTCATACCAGAAGCTCTGACCAAATTTCTGAAGCTCTACAAGTGGATTTGTCTCCATGATTTATCCTCCTCTTTATAAAAGTCCTGATTTCTAAATCACTCAAAAGAACAATCTCTAATTTCTAAACTCTAATTTCTAAACAAATTCTAAATCCTAAGCACTAAATCCTAAACAAATTCCAAATTTCCAATCCTTCAAATCTCTGAAAACATAAAAACCACAGAGTTCATAGAGGTTTTTAAATTTTAATCTTAAATCCTAAATCAAAAATCCTAAATTTATTATCTTCCTTAATGTTGTTTAGAATTTAGATATTAGTGCTTAGAATTTACCCCTT
>CAZIIE010000038.1:0-12055 GCA_964539375.1 uncultured Nitrospirota bacterium
GAGCTTTCGCCTGAGGCAAAACTATATTCACTGGGGATGGTGAGCTATGAAGATTAAAAGATTCAAGGCAAAGCAGTTTTCTGAAGCCCTTTCAAAGGTCAAAAGGGAGCTTGGTAAGGATGCAGTGATACTATCCTCTGAAGAGCTTGCCGACGGCACTGTAGAGGTGGTGGCAGCCATAGACCTGTCAGCTGAAAAGCCTGCAGGAATGGAAAAAACTTTAAGTCCTAATGAAGAGATAAGCTCTCTGAAGGCTGAGATAGAGAGGCTGAGGGATGCCCTGTTGGAGATGAAGAGAACTGGCTACGAGCTCAGGCTCCCTGAAAATAAAAGAAGATTGTTGAAGCTTCTTCTTGGTCAGTCAATAAAAGAGGAGTTTGCCCTGAGGCTCTGTGAGAAGGCCACCGACCTGCAGTCCCTTTACGATGCCATTACTGAGGAGCTATCGGTCTTTGATATCAAAAATTCCCAGAAGATTATCATGCTCGTCGGCTCAACCGGTGCAGGAAAGACCACCACCCTGTGTAAGCTTGCAGCTGATTCAATCAGAAGGAAGAAGAAAATAGCCATCGTCACCCTTGATACCTACCGCCTCGGTGCCACCTATCAGCTCAGTGCCTTTGCAAGGGTGCTCGGAGTGCCTCTTGAGGTAGCAAGAAACACATCGGAGTTTAAAGAAAAGATAGAAAAACATCTTACCAAGGACAGAATATTTGTGGATACCACCGGGAAAAACCCCTCTGATCGTGAATACATTGAAGACCTGAGGCAGATATATTCACTGGAGTTTCCCATTGAAACCCATCTTATCATGAGCGCAAGCTCGGAGCAGGACTTTCTGATTCAGGCCTACCAGAGCTACAGAGCACTACCCATCCAGTGTCTGGGATTTACAAAGATAGATGAGGCAACCAAAAAGGGCTGCATTTACAACCTATCGGTACTGTACCAGAAGCCAATCGCCTATCTTACCAATGGTCAGACAATACCAAGGGACATAATCTTCCCTGACAGAGAGACCATTACAGGGTTAATTCTACAGAAGGAGTGTTGATATGATTAAAACCATTGCCATAACAAGCGGAAAGGGTGGAGTTGGGAAAACAAACATTGTTGCCAATCTTGCCATAGCCCTCAGCAGAAAGGGCAAACGGGTGCTTGTTCTTGACGCTGACCTCGGGCTCTGTAATATTGATGTTCTCCTTGGTCTTGCACCAAGGTATAACATTCAGCATCTGCTGAAGGGAGAAAAGACCCTTAAGGAGATCATCCTTGAGGGGCCAGAGGGTATCAAGATAGTGCCCGCAAGCTCCGGTGTAGAGGAGTTAACCCATCTTGACGAGTTTAAAAAGTTAAGGCTTATTGATGAGTTTCAGGCCCTGCAGGATGAGATAGACTATCTGCTCATAGACACGGGAGCAGGCATATCACCCAATGTTACCTTCTTCTGCATTGCTTCACAGGAGACCCTAATAGTTCTGACCCCTGAGCCGACCTCTCTTACCGATGCCTATGCAATGATAAAGGTGCTGAACACAAGATACCAGGAAAAGGAGTTCAGGGTCCTGATAAACCAGGTAAAAAGTTCTGCTGAGGCATTAGAGATATTCAGAAGACTTCACATGGTAACAGACCGCTATCTGAATGTCTCCCTTGATTATATGGGCTTTATACCCTTTGACAGGGCACTGCAGAGGGCTGTTAAGAGCCAGAGGGCTGTGGTTATTCAAAGCCCGCACAGCCAGGTCTCTGAGGCTTTTTCTGCCCTTGCTGACCGAATCAAGGGGCTCAACAGCTCATCCCCTAAGGGTGGCATACAGTTTTTCTTTGATAATCTTTTTGAGGTTTCCGACGGTGTTAGGGTATAAAAACTACATAGTAACAGAAGAAGAAAAGGAGCAGATCATACAGGAGATGCTCCCCTACATCAAGTATACCGCCTACAGACTCTCCTGGAGGCTTCCTCCCCAGCTCACCGTGGATGACCTTATAAGTGCCGGTATAATTGGGCTTCTTGATGCCATTGAGAAGTTTAATCCTTCAAAGCAGGCAACCCTGAAGACCTATGCTGAATACCGCATTAAAGGTGCCATGCTTGATGAACTCAGGGCTGCAGAGTGGATACCAAAGCACCTTCAGAAGAAGATTAACGATATGAAAAATACCTACTCTGAGCTTGAAAAGAGATTTGGAAGACCACCCTCAGAGGAAGAGGTTGCCGAGGAAATGGGAGTGGATGTTGAAGAGGTATTCAAGATACTCAACAGCGCTCACAGGTCAACCACCCTGAGCATAGAGGGAATAAGCCAGAAGATAGACAATAAAAACGACGGTGATTACAACATCTATGAGCATCTTGAGGATGACTCCTCTCCCAATCCCCTCAAGATTATAGAGGACAAAGAAAAAAAGAAGATACTGGCAGACAAGATAAGAACCCTCCCCGAAAGGGAACAGCTTATACTGTCCCTTTACTACTGGGAAGAACTCACCTTCAAAGAAATTGGAGAGGTTCTTGGGGTATCAGAGTCAAGGGTCTCTCAGCTTCATTCCCAGGCGCTCATGCGCCTTAAGATAGAGATGGAAAAGCTCTCGTAGTGAAGCCCAGGGCAGGGGGTGGAGTTAAAGTTTTTGTGATTTTTTCCGATTCTTTATTAAGGGGATAAAAGAAAACATGGGGAAAATAGGCCTGAAAAGACTGATTAAGGAGCTTGATTCAGGGGCACCTCTGAAAAGAAAAAGAGCCGCCTCCCTTCTTGCACAATACGATGAACGGGCAGTTTATCCACTCATAAAGGCACTCTCTGACCCCCACCCTGCAGTAAGAAACGCAGCCCTGGATTCACTTATAAAAATCGGCGGTGAACAGACTGCCTATATGATGCTTCCCCTTTTAAGAATGAAAAGAGAGTTAAAAAACTCTGCAGTTTTTGTTTTGAAAAACATTGATAACAAGATTGCCGTCAGTGCACTTCTAAATGACCCCGACCCCTATATGCGGTTAATGGGCCTTAGGGTTATAAACGAAAAAACTCCCAAAGACCTGTGTCCAGCTATTGAAAAACTTTTTTCTGATACCTCTGTGGCTGTGCGTGCTTTAGCAGCACTGGTGGCAGCAAGGCTCTCATGCGGTTCATTGCTTGAGAGGCTGGATACACTTTTAAGGGATGACCAGTGGGTGTGCCTTCACACACTGATAGCGCTCTCCATTGTCAAAAGTCCTGAATCAGTAAAATTCATAGTTCCCCTTCTTAACAGCTCCTCTGACAGCGTAAGGCTTCAGGCCATAAAAACCCTTGGTCTCATTGAGACTGAAGAGTCAAAAAAGGCGATACTTAAGCACTACCAGAAAAAGCTTAAGCCTGTTGAGAGAGAGTTTACAGTTTGCTCAATGATTAAACTTGGTCTTTCCGAACATATAAAGGACATCAAAGACTATATATCAAAGTTTCTCAGTAGTAGCGAAAAAGAAAAGTTTCGTCTTGCCCTGAAGGCTATCGGGGATACAAAATCAAAAGGTTTTACCCGTGAGCTTTTACTCATTGCTGGCTCCTTTGACCAGAGCAACCCCGAAGAGGCTGCCTTAAAAGAGCTTGTTATAAAAACCCTTTTAGAGCTAAATCCCAAAGAGGAGTTGATCTCATCTATAAAAGACCAAAACCTTCCCTTTATAGCCAAGACCATCTCAATAGAGCTTATAGAAAAATTAGGCATTAAATCAGCCTTTAAGCATTTAATACCTCTACTTGAGGACCGATCAAGGGATATAAGGAGGGCTACCGTGAAGGCATTAGGAAAAATAGGTGCATCAAAGGGTTTTAACGAGATTGTAAGCATGCTTTCCGACCCTGATGGGCATGTAAGGAAGGAGGCTCTTATCGCTCTGAGAAGGGTCAAAAAACCTCAAACCTTTGACAGCATCGCCCCTCTTTTAAGCAAAGAGCCTTACTCAGATGTGCTTGAAGAGGCAATCAAGACCCTCCTCGTTATTGACAGCAAAAAGTTTATGAAGATAATGCCCCTTGTCAGCCAGCCCACCAAACTCTTCATAGCCCAGTACACCGATTCAATAAATGTGGTCTTAGAGTTAACCCATGACCCTGACAGGGATGTAAAAATAACGGCCATTACAAGGCTTGGAAGGTTCAAAGACAGAAGGGTTGTGAAGCGCATAAAGGAGCTAATAAAGGACAGCTCTTCCGAGATAAGGCGTGTGGCAATTATGTCTGCCTACAGGCTTGGTTGCTGTAAAAAGGAGCTTGTCTGCCTGCTTGATGATGAGGATGAGTGGGTCAGATACTATGCCCTCAAGGTTCTCAAAAAAGAGCCAGTGCTTGATGAAAAAATCAAGAAAAGACTTTTAAGTGACGATTTTCCTCCTGTGATACTTGAGGCTCTTGATACCATCAGGGTAGATGAAATCGCCAATTACAGGTCTGAGTTAATTAAACTCCTTAAACACGAGGACCAGGAAATCAGAAAACGGGCACAAACACTGGTGAGGAAAGATGCCGCACATAGAGCTTGATGAATCCACCTTTTATGAGCTGAGAGACTTTGTTTACAGCCTGACAGGTATCTATGTTCAGGACAGTAAAAAGTATCTGCTTGAAAACCGCCTTCAGAAGCGGTTAAGGGACAACAAGCTTGAAAGCTTCAGAGATTATCTTTATCTTCTCAAGTACAGAAGCAATCAGTCCGAGATGAATTACCTCTTTGATGCGATAACCACCAATGAGACCTATTTCTTCAGAGAAGAAAAACAGCTAACCATCCTTATTAACAGGATAATACCTGAACTATTAAACAGGCATAATATTGTTAAAATATGGTCTGCTGCATGCTCTACCGGTGAGGAACCCTATAGCATAGCCATTCTGATAAACGAAACCCCCTCTATTGACAGAAAGAGAATCCAGATCATTGCATCAGACATAAGCAAATCAGCCCTTAGCAGTGCCCAGAGGGGAATTTACAGCTCCTACTCAGTCCGCAAGCTACCACCGGACATCCTTAAAAAATACTTCATTGAGACTAATGATTTTTACAAAATTTCCGATAATATTAAAAGCATGGTAAAGCTTCTTCAGATAAACCTGATTGACGAAAAACAGATGGGCCAGGTAAGGAACGCCGATGTCCTGTTCCTCAGAAATGTGCTCATCTATTTTGACAACAATGCCAAGAAAAGGGTTTTAAATACAATCTATGACCTGATGCGTGAACCAGGTTATCTCTTTGTAGGGGTTTCCGAGACCCTTCACAATGTTACAGCCCTTTTTAAACCTGTGATGATTGACCGTACAGTCGTATACAGGAAGGTGACAGAATGAAAGTCCTGGTAGTTGACAACGATGAGGTATCCCGTGAGATTACCGAGCTTTATCTACTGAAGGATGGTCATAGCGTGGCCAAAGCCTCAAACGGCATTGAGGCAATTGAGCTTCTGAGCAAAGAGCCATCCTTTGACCTTCTTATAACAGCCCTTGACATGCCCTTCATGGATGGTGTTGAGCTTGCAAAGACTTTGAAGGAGGAATACAACTACAGTGTGCCTGTGATTATACTGATGGATATGGATACAGAGCAGCAGAGAAAGCTTGAATTCACCGATGTTGCCTGTTTCCTTTCAAAACCCTTTACAGAAAACTTACTGTCAAAGAAGATAGATGAAATTAATAGAGAAAACCCCCTTTCATGGAGGTGAGTTATGTTTGACAGCTCCATAAAGATACTTGTTGTTGACGACTTCTCCACCATGCGCAAAATCGTAAGAAATGTCCTTCAGCAGCTCGGTTACTCCAACATTGAGGAAGCGGAAAACGGTGAAGAAGCACTTAAGAAACTCCGTGAGGATCACTTTGATTTTGTGGTCTCTGACTGGAACATGCCTGTTAAGGATGGTCTTGAGATGCTGAAGGAGATTAGGAGCGATGCAAACCTCAAGTCCTTACCCGTTCTTATGGTTACCGCTGAAGCAGAAAAGTCAAAGGTTATTGAGGCAATCAAAGCTGGTGTGAACAACTACATTGTAAAGCCCTTCACTGCAGAGACAATGAAGCAAAAGATAGCCCAGATATGTGAGAGAATGAAAAATTAATATCTGGAGGTTGTGGTGGCTGGAGAGATGGACGAAATACTACAGGATTTTATTGTAGAAACAACCGAAATACTGGAAGGCCTTGACGAAAAGTTTATAGAGCTTGAAAAAAGCCAGTATAACACCGAGCTTATAAACGATATCTTCAGGGCTGTCCATACCATAAAGGGCGCAGCAGGCTTTCTTGGGTTGAATCAGATGGTTGACCTTTCCCATGCCGCTGAAAATGTCCTTAAGAAGCTCCGTGACAGTGTTATAGGGCCTTCACCTGAGGTGATTGATGTAATCCTTGAATCGGTTGACAAGTTAAAGATCCTGTTAGAGAAGGTTAAAAATAACGACCAGAGCCCTGAAGACATAGAGCCTATCCTTAAACGGTTAAAGGATATAGATGAGGGGAAGATCCCCCCATCAGACCAGCCCCCTTCACTACAAAAAACAACCACTGAGGAGGCTCAAAAAACCTCTGAAGATGCCCAGAGCTCAAATCAAAAGAGCGATGTTAAAAAAGAGCCCACCGAAAGAGTCAATGTTGAAAGGACTCTCAGGGTTGATATTGAAAGACTTGATACGGTGTTCAACCTTGTTGGTGAACTGGTGCTTGGGAAAAACCGCCTATCCAAAATTGCCAGCCAGTTAGCCGACAAGTATCCAGAGGACCCTGATATTGCCAGCCTGAATGAGGCTTCGGAGTTTTTACAGCTACTGTCATCGGAGCTCCAGACCGCTGTGATGAAAACAAGGATGCAGCCTGTCAAAAAGGTCTTCAACCGTTTCCCAAGAATGGTAAGAGACCTTGCCCGCTCTCATGGTAAGGAGATTGAACTGATAATTAAGGGAGAAGAAACCGAGGTGGACAAGTCGGTGATAGAAAACATTGCAGACCCTCTTGTGCACCTTATACGAAATGCCATAGACCACGGTATAGAACCTCCAGAGGAAAGGAAAAAACTTGGAAAGCCTGAAAAGGGCAGGATTGTCCTTTCTGCCTTCCAGGAAGGGAACAATATTGTAATAGTTGTTGTTGACGACGGAAGAGGGCTTAATCTTGAGAAGATAAAGGAAAAGGCTATTGAAAAGGCAATCATATCAAAGGAAGAGGCAGAGGGATTGAACGACCGAGAGATAGCGGAGCTAATCTTTCAGCCAGGCTTTTCAACTGCTGACAGGGTGACCGATGTTTCAGGCCGTGGTGTTGGAATGGATGTGGTAAAAACCAATCTTGCAAAGATAAACGGTAGCATTGATGTCCTGACCCAGCAGGGTAAAGGTGTTAAGTTTACCATAAAGTTACCGTTAACACTGGCGATTATCCAGACACTGATGATTGAGGTAAGCAATATGGTCTTTGCTGTGCCCATCACCTCGGTGCTTGAGGCTGTTAGGATAGATAGCTCGGAGATTTCAAGGATTGACGAGCAGGAGGTAATCAAACTAAGGGGTGAGATCCTCCCGATTGTAAGACTTAAAGAGCTTATTGGTTCAGGTGGTAATGGGTCTAAAAATCAATATGTTGTGGTGGTTCAGTCCTATGAAAGGAAATTCGGTCTCGTGGTTGACGGGCTTCTTGGGCAGGATGAGGTGGTTATCAAATCGGTTGAAGGAAACATAGTAAATCTCAATGAATCCAATATCTTTGCAGGTGCAACAATAACAGGTGAAGGGAAAGTAGTGTTAATTGTTGATATACCAGCCCTGATGGAATATATAAACAAGGATGAGGAACTCTATGTCTAAGGGAAAGATTAAGATACTGATAGTTGACGATTCTGCCTTTATCAGAAGTGCCCTGTCAAAGATGCTCGGTTCAGACCCTCAGTTACAGGTTGTGGGCACTGCCAGAGATGGTGTAGAGGCAATAGACAAGACTCTCATGCTTAAACCTGATGTTATCACCCTTGATGTTGATATGCCAAGAATGAACGGGCTTGAGGCATTAAAGGTGATTATGGATAAGCAACCCACCCGTGTGATTATGGTCAGTGCCTACACAACCGAGGGAGCTGAGGAAACCATTAAAGCCCTTGAGCTGGGTGCTATAGATTTTATCCCCAAAAACCTTGCAGAAAGCAGTATAAATATCCTCAATATAAAAGAGGAGCTTATCCTTAAGGTAAAGCAGGTTGCAGGCTCTAAAATCTACAGAAAAAACGGTATATTTGAAGAAAAAAGGGAGATTTCTTTATCCGACAGGTCTTTAGAGCAGGCAGGAGCAGAAATAGTAACCATCGGCTCCTCCACCGGAGGGCCAAGGGCATTGCAGGAGGTTATACCAAAACTTCCAGGGAACTTTCCCGTTCCTGTTCTAATAGCACAGCATATGCCAGCAAGCTTCACAAAGGTGCTTGCCGACAGGCTAAACCAGATCTCAAAGGTCAGGGTAAAAGAGGCTGAGGACGGTGAGATAGTTGAGCCCTCAACAGCCTATATAGCTCCTGGTGGAAAGCACATGATACTACTAAAACTGAGGGGTTCAAAGGTCAAAATAAAACTACTTGATGGTAATGAAAACCTCATATACAAGCCCTCGGTTGACCTTTTGATGATGTCCGCCTCTGATATTTACACCTCTGCCACCCTGGGTGTGATATTGACAGGCATGGGACATGATGGGCTGAAGGGTGCCCAGAGGATAAAACAGCGAGGTGGAAAGACCATTGTTCAGGATAAGGAGACCTCTACCATCTATGGCATGCCCCGAGCAGTTATAGATGCAGGACTGGCAGACCGTGTATTGCCCCTTTATGATATAGCCCTTGAGATTGTTAACTCTGTCTAACCCTCCTATCTCCCCTTCCCCCTCCGTAACTTGGCTGGTTCGCTCCCCCCGGCGAACCAGCCCTTTTTATTTTAACCCCTCTTCACAGAGCAGGTCTGTTAAGAATTAAAGTTTTCAAAAAAACTGTCCGATAAGAGGGTTAAGAAAAAACCATCAGGAGAGGTTTAGACAAAATGAGTGCCCAGACATTAGAAGTTGATTTAACAAGCACAGCCTTACAGACCGTTACCTTTTACATTGGCTCTGAGCTATACGGTATTGATATAAAAAGGGTGCGAGAAATCATATTACCCAGTGATATAACCCCTGTTCCAAATTGTCCCCAGTATATTGAGGGAGTTACAAATCTACGAGGAAAGATAATTCCCATTATTAATATGAAAAAGAGATTTTCAGCCTCAGAATCAGAAGGTGAATCCTACAAAAAACAAAGCCCTGTAATCATTGTTGAGACCTCTGATTCTGTGGCAGGTCTTTTGGTGGACAGGCTGTCAAAGGTGGTGGACATCCCCTCTGAGTTGATGGAGCCAAATCCAGAACTCAGCAATGGAAAAAACAGCAGGTTTATTGAAGGAGTTGGAAATCTTACTGATAGAATTGTGATTGTCCTGAACTGCGATGAGATACTATGCCCTGAAAGTAAATCAGCACGGTAATTTTTTGTTTAAAGCTATTGTGGAGGAGAGATGACAACAGAGAAAAAACTAAGTCTTAAAAGACTCAAAGACCTCCCTACCCTTCCAAATATATTCAAGGAGTTGCTTGAGGTGCTTCAGGATGAAAAATCCTCCTTCAATGACCTCGCAAAGGTTATCAAACATGACCAGTCCCTTACAGAAAAGATACTCAGGGTTGCCAATTCACCCTACTTCGGTATCGCTGGCAATGTAACATCCATTGAACAGGCCATTATGCTACTTGGTTATGACCTTGTCAAGGGGCTCTGCCTTGGAACGAGCGTGTTTAAACTGCTCGGAAAACAGAGCAGAAAATCGGTGATGAATCTCTGGAGGCACTCAAATGAGGTGGCCATTATTGGTTCAAAGATTGCTGCCCTTGTAGAGGATGTTGAGCCCTCAGAGGTATTTGTTGCAGGCCTTTTACACGACATTGGAAGGGTTGTATTACTAACCGTTGACAGGGATAAATACCTTGAGATCATTGATGCTGATGACCTGATAGTGCAGGAGCTTGATTACTTTGGAATACATCACCCCTCAATAGGTTCTGACTTTCTCAAAAGGGCATTCCTTCCAGAAAGGCTTGTTTACGCAGTGCGTTATCATCACACACCATCAAGGGCGGAGAAATTCAAGGAGATAGTCTCGGTTATATCCTTCGCAGAGGCACTTTCAAGAAACTTCTTCCCCAAATTTGAAGACGATGGATACTGGACCGAGGAACACAGTGCCATTCTGCTTGAGTTATCTATTGACGACCAGAGCTTGAACAGCATAAGGGAACAATCCATTGAAGATGTAAATCGTATGGCAAGCCTTTTTTCAGACCTCTGATTGTAAAGTCAGGGTATCATCCTGTGTCTTTGGAGGGAACGGGGCACATACCAGCGGTGCAGGTTGTAGGAAATACCTATTGGTGATGGCTTGATTCCCCTGAATCTCTTATGAACAATAGGCAGTGCATCAGGCACATACAAAAATACATAGGGCACATCCTCTGCAAGTATCTCCTGAATCCTGTAATAGGCCCTTTTTCTCTTCTCTATATCAAAGGTCCTGCGACCCAGCTCAAGCAATCTGTCAACCTCAGGGTTTTTATAGGAGATAAAGTTAAACTCCTTCTCGCCTGTCTTACTTGAGTGCCAGATGTCATACTGGTCAGGGTCAAGCCCTATTGACCAGCCAAGTATAACAGCCTCAAACCTCCTCTTGTCTATAAACTCATTTATAAAGGCACTCCATTCTATCAGCCTGATATTTACCTTGATTCCAATCTGTTTAAGCCGCCACTGTATAATGGTTGCCGTGCGTTCTCGGAGACTGTTGCCCATATTTGTGATGATGGTAAATTCAAACCTTCTTCCATCCCTGTCAAGCCATCCATCACCATCGGTGTCTCGCCAGCCAGCCTCTGCAAGGAGTCTCTTTGCCTTCTCAGGGTTAAATTCATACCTTTTTACATCTGGATTGTAGGGCCAGGTGTTTGGAACATAGGGACCTGTGGCAACCGTGCCAAGGCCAAAAAGCACAACATCTATGATTTCCTCTTTGTCTATAGCATGGGCAATTGCCCTTCTTACCCTCACATCCTTGAAATAGGGATGTTTCAGGTTAAAGCCAAGATAGGTATAGGCAAAAACTGGATACCGAAACTTCTGGAAGTTGTCCCTGAAAAAGGCTGTATTGGTCTGTCTTCTGTACTGTATAGGCGTAAGCCCCATCATATCTACGCCCCCGGTTTGTAGCTCCATAAACATGGTAGCCTGGTCAGGGATAATCCTGTAAATATAATAATCAAGATAGGGCCTTCCCTCAAAATAATCAGGGTTTGCCCTGAGTATTAGTTTCTGCCCGCTGTCCCATCTGTCAAGTATGAAGGGGCCCATCCCAACGGGCTTTCTCCCAAAGTCAACCTTTGTTATGTCCCTTCCCTTAAGCAGATGCTCAGGTAGCACGGGCAGGTTTCCCCAGCTACTCAGAGCTGGTGCAAAGGGTTTTTCGTAGGTTACCCTGAAGGTGTATCTGTCAAGAACCTCTGCCTTTTTTACCTGCAGAAAGTCCTCTTTATAGGCGGTAGGTGTTTTGGGGTCAATTATTGTTTTATACCCGAACATTACATCATTGGCAGTAAACTCAACTCCATCGGTCCAGCGAACACCCTTTCTCAGATGAAAAGTTATCCTCAGACCATCATCGGAGATGTCCCACGACTCGGCAAGGTCACCGATAATTGACAGGTCAGTATCATATTTCACAAGGCCATTAAAGATAAGCCCTGCCACCTCGTGGGAGGCGCTGTCGCCAGCAAGCATGGGAATCAGTATGCTTGGCTCACCTATTGAACCAACAATGATTGCATCACCATAGGATGGGCTTTCATTGCCCACCTTTTCGCCTCTGGAAAAAATAACCAGAATTGACAATAGCATTACAATCGCAAAGATAAATCTCTTCATGTCCTATATTTTAACCTAATTTTGACTTTGAGGTGCAGGG